>UQCV01000005.1 GCA_900539665.1 uncultured Succinivibrionaceae bacterium
ATTAGAGTGCTTGAGCGAGAACTGAACCTATCTTATCGGTGGGAAGCCCCCACCTTTATAGGTGGGGGGATGTCACGTTCTGTTAAGAATATTAGTTAATGATATAATTGAGGCGTTTGCATGTGGCGGACGCCTTTTCAATTTTAAGGCTAATAAAAAGATGCTAAATATAAATGGTATTGGACTTGATGGTTTAAAGGATTTATCTACTTTAGTATCTACTTTAGTTAGAATAGATAAAACCAAGAATTGTCGCTTTTATCTAACCATCTCGTAAGTCAGAGCTACTTTTTTTAACTTCGGTAACCCTAGTTAAACTTGGGTTACCAAGTGGTATATAGTTTTTCAAATGAACAAAATCTTATCCTTTGGCTCCATGTTAGGTTTAACGGTCCTGCTAACAGCTTGTGGGGTCACAGTCGGCACAGGTGATACTTACGATTGGCATAGTAGTTATGTCAAGCAATTGTACTTGAATCGAGGTGATATTTCTGAACAAGAATATGCGGAATATTTGCAAGAAATAGCAGATGACGCTGATCAAAAGGAGCCAAGAGCTTTGCCTCCTGGGTTTTATGCGGGCTTAGGTTTAGCATGGTACCGTGCAGGTGATCTTGATAAAGCCACGATGTATTTAAATAAAGAGGCCGCAGTGTGGCCAGAAGCAAAGGTTGCTTCGCAAGTGGCTACGTGGTTGCAAGAGGATTTTAAGCCTCAATTAACGGGGCCTAAGGGACATCCTGACGAGGCTATAGCGCCAGAAACATCAAAGGCAAGCGTTAAAGATAAGGAGAAGACCGATACATCAGCCTCCGCTAATCAAATAATTGTTGATATGAAACCAAACACAAGGACCCGATAAGATGAAACTAGCAGTTGTTTTTAAAACGTGGAGACGTTTGTTTGGTTCATTAGCCATCTTAAGTTTGGCTTTAATAGCTACGGCTTGTACTAGTAAAATCGGTCAACCGGTACACGATGCCTCTTTGCGTTCTATCTTGATTGTGCCTGTAGAAAATGAATCGGGTAATCCGCAAGCAGATTTAGTCTTCCCGCCGGTTTTACAATATGTGTTTGCTGAACGCGGTTACTATGTGTATGACAATCGTTTGATTCAAGCAGTGTTAGAGCGCCACAATTTATGGGATCAGGAAGCTTTTAGAAAAGTTAAACCAGAAGAGCTAGCAGCGCTTTTTGGGGCTGACGGCGTTCTTTATATGAAGGTGTTGTCCTATAACGTTACGACTAGAATTATCTACACCAATCGTCGTATTGGACTTTCTTATAAGATGTTTGCTCGTGATGGCAAATTGATGCATGAGGATATGCATTACGTGCAATTACCTTTAGATCCTGATAGCTCCGAATATAATCCGCTTGCCTCAGTTATAAATGGAGTCGCGGCCGCTTTAGAAAAGGATGGGCCGATTAATGCCATGCAAGCGGTAACTTCAATTTCATTTGATTTTGCTCCAGGGCCATACCACGATGATTCATTTGGTTGGACGGTAAGAGTGCCCTTTCAAGATAAGGTAATTCTTAATCCACATCCAAGAAGCAAAGACGAAACGCGACTTGAAACGGATAGAGACCCTGACAACATTTAACTTTGAAGTGCATAGCTAGAATAAAGCAGGTTTAAAGACTAACTGTATTTACGCACCCCAAAAAGGATAACCCATGTTTAAAATGAAACTAACCTCTCTTGGGGTAATTGAGACGACAAATGGTAATTTTACCAATCAAGCTGGCACCTTCTCCTTTGAAGCTGACAAACTCACCAAGTTAATTCCTATGATGATGCGTCGTCGTTTAAAGGGGGCGGGACGTAATGCGGTGGCTTTAGGTTGTTTGGCCTTAAACTTTGCTGATGATGTTGATTTGGTAGTTTTTGCTTCGCGCACGGGGGAAACTATTCGGTGCCTACACATGCTAAAAGAAGTGCTTATGGGGCATGCCTTATCTCCGGCAGATTTTTCGGGAAGCGTACATAATGCAACGGCAGGCGTTTTAGCGATTGTGCGTAAATTTAAAGGCGAAACTACCGCGGTTGCAGCTGGTAAACATACGTTTAGAGCGGGAATTGATGAAGCATATGCAGCCTTAGCTTGTCAAAGCGCTAAGCGCGTATTACTCATTTGCTTTGAAGATAACCTTTTAGGGCAAGACATTATGGATTTTGCGGGGCAAGAAGAATTCGGTCAGGCCTTTGCGGTGGCGATGCTTTGGGAAGCGGCGCCCGGTGGTAATGCGGCTCAAGCCTTAAGCTCACAAGAGGCAATGGATAATAAGGATGCATATACAGCTTTAGGACTTGAAGAAACCAGGGCCTTATCTTCGAAATTCAAGTTACCACAAGATGTTTCTTGGAATGGAGCTAGCGCCGATGATGCGCAAACAGCTATAGATGTAGTGTATCAGCTTGTAGCCGGCCAGACCATTTTGGGTACCCCTTAGTTTTACAAACGTAAACTTAAACAGTAATTTTGCGGGGAATACATGGCTAGTTCGTTAAGCCAAAAAGTTAGAAGCTTCAATATATTTTTTTGTTTTGGGGTTTTTGCTTTTGGGGCGGTGCTCAATGGAATTTTAATCTATTTGGTGCTAACTCTTTGTTGTTGGCAGCGTCGCCGTCGTGTTCTTTGTTTTAGATATGTAGTGCGCTTAAGCTTTCGGTTTTTCCTTAAATTGTGCGGAGTGTTACGAGCGTTTTCCGTGCAGGGGCCTGATTTTACGGCTCTTAAAGACTTAAAAGGCGCTATTTTTATTGCTAATCACCCAAGCTTAGTTGACTACATTATCCTCTCTTCAAGACTACCTATATCCACAAGTGTGATGGTCAAAGCTAAGCTTACTCACTCCTTTATGCGTTTTGTGATTTCTGGGCTTGGTTATGTGACGAATGAATGCGACCCTCAAGAACTAAATGCTATCATTGCTAGTGGAGAAAACGTGCTAATTTTCCCCGAAGGGACGAGAACCGCGCCTAATGGGGTAATCCATTTTCATCGTGGGTTTGCCAACTTAGCTCTCGAAACCAAAGCGTTAATTTTTCCGCTTTTTATATCCTCAGATGTGCCGGGATTTTTAGCTCAAAATTTTTGGTCATTTAGAGCCCCTAAAAAGGTCCCAATGTTTTCATTAGCCTTAGGGCAGCCTATAAGTTGTAAAGAAGCTTTAGCTGCCAATGAACCGCGTGGCATTTGGGCGCGCCGCTTTACGCATCAAGTTGAAGAGCTTTATCAAAGCCATTTAAAGGCTCAAGCTTCTACGGATGGAGAAAATTTATCCAATCTCTAATCGAGACAGGCTTAAAACGTTTTTGTGGCTAAAAATAATAAAACTTTGCTTTTGATCGGTTAAAATAGGCGACATTACGTACATGAACGTGCTTGGTGTATGTGTAAGCTCAAAAAAGCTTTGATATTCACTAGCTAATAGAACGTTTGTTGGACTAAATTTTAGGGATAAACCAATGTATGGGTTAAGCTATGCTTGAAGTTATAGCTCCCATTTTTTGTACATTTTGGTAAACGTTCACTCAAATAATAATAAATCAAAAGGGAACATGTTATGAATGAAGAATTAGTACTCCAAATGAAGAAAATGATCGTGGAGGCACTCAATTTAGAAGATATCTCTCCAGAAGATATTGAAACAGAGGCCCCACTTTTTGGTGATGGCTTAGGGCTTGATTCAATTGATGCTTTGGAATTAGGGCTTGCTTTAAAAAATACCTTTGGGGTAAAAATCAGTCCCGAATCTGAAAATGTAAAAGAACATTTTAAATCAGTTGCGACTTTAGTTAAGTTTGTTGAAGACAACCGCAAGTAAAAGGAACGCCAAATGACTCGTGAAGATGTAATTGCTCGCCTTAAAGAAATTTTACAAGAAAGCTTTGATATCGACCCAAGCACCGTGACTGCTGATTCTAACATCGTAACTGATCTCGATCTTGATTCTATTGATGCCATCGATATGGTGGCACAAGTGCAGCGCGAGCTAAACTGTCGTTTAACGGCTGAAGATTTTAAAGCAGTGCGCACCATCGGCGATATCGCTGATGTTATCTGTGCGCGGGTAGCAGGAAAATAATTCTTCGTGCGCCGGTATCTAGCGAGTTTTGGTCCCGCTATAAGTCGCCACGGGACAGAGCAGTATGTTTCAGTAGATGGCAAGCTTAGAACTAGTGTCGAGGTTGAAGAAGCTGCGCTTGAGGTTTGCTTAGCTCTGCAAAAGGTGGCTTCTCCTGCTAGTCGCGTTGTCATTGCTACTGATGATGCTTTGTGGGTATCGGTGTTTTTGTTAGCGGTGTGGCACGCTAACATGGAACCGGTGTTTGCCTCTTCGCTTGAAGCAAGAGATATCTTAGCCGTGCCGAAGGCGCAGGTAGTTCTAACTACTGACGTTGAGGAAGTGGCGCATAAAAGCTACTTAGATTTAAAAGCCCATGGTTTACAGCTTTTAGGTTTTGCGGAAGATATCTTATTTACCCCTAAAGCGGTCTTTGGCACGAATATTCCCCATCCTTTTGAATACAAGCCTACGCCTAATTTTGCACCCGCAATTACCCAAATGACTTCAGGCTCAACCGGGGTACCTCAAGCTATCACTAGAACCCTAGCGGGTTTAATGCAAGAAGTACAGACTGTAGCGCGGCTTTATCCTGCCGACATAATGCAGGACCCAAAATTAGTCATGTGTGCCACGGTGCCGATTTTGCACGCTTATGGCTTGTGCTTTAGATATTTACTGCCTCTATATTTTGGGGTAGCGATGATGCGTCAGGCGGCTAAGTGGGAAGAACAACTTGGTCCTGATACTGCGAATAGATTTTCTCAGGTTTGGCTGGTAACGAGCCCGGCCTTTTTACGGCGTTTAGGCTCCGGGCCCGCTTCCTTTAATTGTGTCTTTATGCAAACTGCGGGTGGGCGCCTAGAACGCGATGTTATTACTTTGGCCTTTGCTTATTTTGGGCAGCCTAAATTCTTAGAAATTTTAGGTAGTACCGAAACTGGGGTTATGGCTTGGCGCTTAGTCTCACCTCAAGCGGAATCTACTTGGTGGAATTTTCTTGAACCTAACGCTTTAATGATCTTAGCTGAGGATAAGGATCAGCGTAAGGTTATTAAAAACCAAGGGGTAGGAATTTTAGTGGTTGGCACCTCCTTTGTAGAGCCTAATTTAAGGCAATTTTTGCCTATGGCGAAAGCCCCAAATACCACTAATAGCGAAGGCTTGTACTTTGTTACCGGCGATCTAGTCGAATTATTAGGTGATGGATTACATCTACGCTTTATTGGGCGTAGTGGACGCGTGATTAAGCTTGAAGACAATCGTTTTTCTTTAGATGAAGTGGAAGAGCAATTGAGGCATTCCGGTTTAATGAGTAGTTGTGCGGTCACCTCTTATGAATGCCACGGACGAATGGCTTTGCAAGCGGCCGTGGTATTAAATGGCGAAGGGGAAACTAGGTTACTTGCGCTCGGACGGAGTAAATTTATCTTAGCACTACGACAAAAGCTATGTACCTTAATGCCGGCCATAGTGATTCCGCGACGCTTCATTTTTTGTGCTAAGCTACCACAATCGGCCAGCGGTAAAATTTTATATGCAGAAGTAAAAGGGATGTTTGAACATGCGTTTTCCCGTCGTTAAAAAAACTGAAGCTACGGCTGATGGCCTGCGCCTAACGCTTGAAATGGTGCCGGAGCTTGATTGGTTTTCTGGGCATTTTGACCAAGTAGGCATTTTGCCTGGAGTAGCTATGTGCGTATTCGTACAGGAATTTACCACTCGCTACCTCAATTTTGATCTCTACGCTTCTTTTACTGATCTGGTACAGGCTAAATTTTTAAAAACCATTATGGCTGGTGAAACTGTAGAGCTCACAATAACTCCTAATATGGAAAGTCAGGTCGTAAATTTTTCTGCGGTCTCAAATGGAACCTTGTGTGCTAGTGGACGCTTAGGTTTTAACCCTCAATATTTAAATGATGCAACTTAGCTCAATTTAAATAAGGTATAGGAAATTTAGTTCATGAGTTCATAAGTTCTTAAGAATAGATAAACAACAAAAACCTAAAGAACCAAAAGTCCTAGAGGCTTGGGAAACATGGTTAAAAGACCGACTCGTACTTAGTTCCATTTAGTAGGGCTTTTAAGCCGGTGGTCCGATTTAGTAAGTTTTAAAGGAAAAAACCGTGAGTGATTTAAATTTTAGAGCTGTAATTATAATCCCTTGCCGTAAACACGCACGGCCTTTAGCTTTAGAATTACCAAAAATTTTAGCCTCAGGTCTTGGGGTTATTATTGTTGATGATGGTAATACAGTTGAAGAGAGCCAAATCTTAAATTCCTTGCTCGCCCCAAATGTTATGGTTTTACGCCATACTGGAGCGCCTGGCAAGGGAGCGGCCATGCAGTTTGGGTTTGAGTATGCTTATAGTCAAGGTTTTACTCATGTTATTCAAATCGATGCTGATGGGCAACAGGATGCCCAAGCCATTCCGGAAATTTTAGTGCTTGCGATGCGCCACCAAAATCAACTAATTTGCGCGGTCCCAAATTATAACAAAGTGCCTTTAGGGCGTTTTATGGCTCGTTACATCACTCATTTTTGGGTGGCAGTAGAACTTGGACGTTGTCAGATCATTGATTCGATGTGCGGGCTTCGTTGCTATCCTTTAGCCCAAACCCTCCAGGTGATGCATCAGCACCATGTAGGGCGCAGGATGGCTTTTGATACTGAAATTATGGTACGCCTATATTGGGCCGGGATGGATTTTTGTTTTTTGCCGGTGAAGGTTTGTTACCCTGAGGGTGGGGTTAGTAACTTTGCCCCATTTAAAGACAATGTCATGATTTCACTTATGCATACTAAGTTGTGCCTAGAAAAAATCTGCCATTTTCGGGCTATTCACCGTAGGAACTATCATTAATGGTGGAGTGCAAGAAATCTTTTTTTTGGCGGAGTCAACGCGATGGAACTTCCTTTATAGGGCTTGATTTAGCAGTCTGGCTTTATAAATATGGAGGGCGTTATGCGATTAAAGTTTTATTGTTAATTATTGCGACCATTGTATATTTGGCCGTCCCGCGAGCGCGTTTTTACTCGCAAGACTATTTAAAGCGAATTAGACAAACGGCGATAGATAACGATATTACCCTCCCGCCAAATAACGTTTGGCGTCATATATATCGTTTTGTGGAAGCGGTTTTAGAGCGCGTGTTGGCTTGGCATGGACTCTTAAATTATGCTGATTTAGAAGCCGTTGATAATTCCATCGTTAGAATGCAGACGCAGTTAGCATCTCCTACGGGAGCGGTAATTGTTGGGGCGCATGTGGGCAGTATTGAAATGCTCAGAGCGATCATGAAGGTGTCTACGGCCAAAATACGCCGGGTCAATATTTTAATTGAAACCACTGGCAATCAGCGTTTTTTAGAGTACTTAAAAAAAGTTAATGCCGATAGTGCGACCGATTTTTTTCCGGTAGATGATATAACCCCAGCTACCGCTATCGAATTACATGAGCGCGTCACAAATGGGGAGTGGGTCGTGATTTTAGCGGATCGATTACCTCACCCTAAGGCGCGGGCTTTAAAAGTGCCTTTTTTAGGGAGTACAGTTTTATTGCCGGAAGGGCCATGGCTTTTAGCCCTATTACTTAAAGCTCCTGTTTTTGCTTTATTTGGCGTTAAATCAGGGCGTAAACTTAAAGTGTATTTTAAAGATTTAGGTCGCGTGGAAGCACCACGGCGTGAACGCGAGGCTGTTTTTACGCAAAAGGCGACGGCACTTGCGCAGTTGATGACAGAAATTCTTTTTCAAGCGCCACTTGATTGGTTTAACTTTTACGGATTTTTTGAAGGTTCACCTCAGGTTAAACCTAAAGCTGATGAAGTAAAGTCAAATGCGGGGCAAGCTCCTAAGAACTCTGAGAGCAGGGAAGATTAAAATGAGTCTTTTTACCTTTTATTCCAAACAGCATGTGGAATTTTACGATTGCGACCCAATGGGGGTAGTATGGCATGGAAACTACCTTCGTTTTTTAGAAAAAGCTCGGGGCGAATTCTTAGATTTTATTGGCTATAGCTACCGTGACATTGATGTGGATGGTTATTTTTTCCCAATCGTTGAAGAACGCATGAAATATACGCATTCGCTCCGCTTAGGCGATACTTTTACCATTAAGCTTCATCTCGATGAATTTGAAAATCGTTTGGTTCATAGCTTTGAAATAGAATGTCACGACCAAATTTGCGTAAAAGGGCGAACGGTGCAAGTAGCGCTACCAAAAAACGGGCAAGAATTGAGTTTCTTTATGCCGCCAAATTTTGTTAAAGCGATAAAAAAGCTGGATTTGTCTGATCCGCTAAGATCTAAAGCAAAAGTAGCCCGAGCTCACGCAGATCTAGCTTCAGGCTCAAGGGAGTAACTAGAAAATGAAAAGTGCTCGTATTTTTATGGTAGCTAAATTACGCTTGGGGTGTTTATTTCTATTGGGGCTGATGTTAAATCTTGCCTTGAACGTAAGCTATGCCGAGGAAACTTTAAATAAGGTAGATGAGTCGGAAATGCAGACTGCTTCTGCCGCTGAGCTTCGGACTTTATTAGGAACGCCTCCATCTTATATAAAGGCAAATTTTGAGAGTACCCGTTATATAAAAACCGCTAAACGGGTGTTCACATCGACAGGTTTAGCCGAAATCTCCCAGGATTATGGTATTTGCTGGCGGATGGTTACGCCTAGAGTTAAAACCTTTAAGGTGAGTTCGAAGTCTGGTGGGGCCGGCCTTATGGGGTTGGATTTTTTAGAAGCCCTTATCCATGGTGACACTAAAGCTTTAGATCAAACTTTTACTATGGGGTATCAAGGCACGGCTGAAGAAGGAGTGGTGTTTTTTCGCCCTAAAGGCGAACTAGGGCGCGTAATATTTAGTATTAATGCGGCGTTTAAGCACCGTTTAATGACGAGTGTTACGGCTATAAATCAAGATGGAAGTTCTACTAAAGTTATATTTAAGGACTTTAATCTAAAGGCTCCCCAAAATTTAACCGAGGCTAATTTCTGCCGTGAAGAATAAAAACTCTAAAGATTTAACGAAAACCCAAACTTTATCTTTGCCCACAGAGAATGTGGTTTTTCGGAACCTAAAAACTCACAAAAATTACAGCAAAATCATCTTATGGTTACTCGCCTCGCTAGTTCTTTGGGTGGCGCTACTTACTGGTTTTAAAGTAAATGGGGGGGATTTTTCTAAGATTATCGATGCGCGTTTAGAAGCCTTATTGCCAGCAGAGCCTGAGCATAACCAAGATAGTGATCGCTATATGGACCGCTTAGGCAAAGAAATTATCATGATGATTTCGTGGCAAGGGGGAGATGAAGCGCGCTTGGCACTTGTCGACAAATTGTCTACTCAAGCTGAAGAAATGGTAATTAGCGTCAGCGATCATCGCTTAAAACCACTCTTTAAAGCTCATGGGATCCTCTTATCGCATAACATTGCCAAATTTGTGTGGGAGCATCGCTATAGTTTTACCCCGCCTTCTTTGGTGGGGCCCGAGGCGTTAGTGCCGGGAAAGGCGCAACAAGCATTAAAAGATAATGCCCTTAACGCTCTATATAATCCGTTTATTGGTATTTCTGCAGAGGAGCTTAAACACGATCCATTTATGACCGTGCGAACTGCTATCGCCTCGTTGTCCGATGGTTATACCATGTCTCAAGCGGGTTTTCCTATTAAAAATACCGCTCTAGGCTGGCACCATCAAGTAGTGCGTTTATCTTTAGCCCGAGATCCCACCCCAAGTGAAAGTGCTAATTTATTAGCTCAAGCTGAAAAATGGCGCCACCTGTGTAAAACCAATATGCAGTGTGTTTATACGGGGCCGTTGTTTTTTGCGCAAAGTTCAGAACAAGCAAGTAAAGACGATATGTTCCGTATAGGGATCGCCTCAACTATAGTTCTCTTTTTACTTTATGCGGTAGTTTTTCGGGGATGGCGGGAGCTTATTTTAACGCTGGTGATGCTAGCCGGAGCGCTAGTAACTGGGGTTTTAGCGGTGTTAGCCGTGTTTGGTAGTATTCATGCGATAGCCCTGGGGATGGGCGGGACGCTATGTGGGATCTGCGCAGATTATGCTATCCATGTTTTTACCCATCAAAAGCCGGGGCTTTCGTCTGTTCGCCTAATGCGCAGATTAAATAAACCTCTTTTAGGTTCTTTAGTTACTAGTATTTTAGCTTATTTGGTTCTAGCACTTTCTGGGCTTACGGTTTTAAGTGAACTGGCGGTGCTAGCGGTTGCCGCGCTACTTTATTCGTGGTTAAGTGTTTATTTAGTCTTTACAAGCTTAGCTGGCAACGGCCCTCGCTCTGAAATTGTCGGTAAATGGTTCTTATGCTACTTAAATAAATGTCCAAATCCACTTAGATTATTGATAGCTTGTATGGTGGCGGTTATTGGCATTACGTTATGCTTAAAAACAGTTCCGGATGATGATTGCGCTTCTATGCAATCGCGTAATGGTACGCTTACGGCGATGAATGAAGCGGTAATGTCGGTGATTGGGGGCGGACCGGTGTCTTCGTTCTATTTAATTTTAGGGCAGGATACACAAGAGGCTTTAGCTAGATGTAGTGACTTAGCGGCCAAGGTTGAGTTTAAAGAGGCGTTTATGCCATGTCGCTTATTGCCAACTAAAGCTTTGCAACAGGAGCGCTTTGATTTGTATCTTAGCTTGTTTCCGTTACTTGAATCCACATATGCGCAAGAAGGTATAACGCTAAATAAAAAGGATGCGGGTTTAGAGAGCTTGCGTTATTTTACGCCAGATGAATTTCCGGGCGAATTAAGCGGTTTTGTGGGGGAACGCTCGGTTTTAGTACGTGTGGCAAAGGACTCCAAAGCAGAAGAAATCTTACAATCTTTAAGCTATGTGGAACTCTTTGATCGCCGCTCTACGTGGAATCAAGCCTTAGGACAGATGAGAGTTGCTTTGTCCCAAGCTTTTCCATGGGCTTTCCTTGGAGTCATAATAATTGGCTTTGTGCTCCTTAAAAAACGAGTCTTTAGTTGTATGGCGGTGCCTTTATTAGCCGGTATTGGGGCGGGGCTCATTGGCGTTTATGTGGGCGCTAATGGCTATTATTCGCTCTTTACGGCGTTAGCTTTGTTTATGCTGTTAGGCTTAGGGGCTGATTATTGTATTTTCTTAGGTAAATCTGATGATAAGCGTCTAGCTACGCGTAGTACCTCTGGGGTGTTACTCGCTTTTGCCACCACTGAGGTTGCTTTTGGGGCCTTAGCTTTTTCTGATACGGCCGTGATTTCAGCTTTTGGTTTGGTGCTTGCCTTTGGTTTGCCTGTTATAATACTTGCTGTTCCTATAGTGCTTAAGAGTAGGGACCTTCAAGGATAACGTTTATGATTTATTTAAGTGGTTTAAATGCCGTCTCAACTTTAGGGACGACTCAAACTCAAGTATTAGCAACGCTAAGCCACCAAGGCCCGAGCAAGTTAGTAACAGAAAGTGGCTTTCTCCCTGATAATGCAGTTGCCACGTTAGGCCATGTACCTTTGCCTAACGTTAAGGGTGAACTACGTAATCTGACCCTTATTAAACGTTGTCTAGATAACATGGCCCAAGTGCTCGAAACGGTAAAAAAAGAAGTAAGTCCTGACCGCATTGGTATTGTCATTGGTACTTCAACCTCAGCCTTAACTGATGTTGAACTTGAAGGCCAAATTACAGAGACGGGGACTATGAAGTTTGATCCTAGGGTTTATGAAATTGGGATTATTTCTGAATACGTTCGCAAGCTTATTGGTGGTCGCGGGCCAAGTTATACGGTTGCGACGGCTTGTTCTTCTTCGGCTCGCGCTATACTTTCGGCGCGCAATTTAATCTTATCTGGGCTTTGCGATGCGGTTATTGCCGGAGGCACAGATTCTTTAAGTCAAGTTACGGTTAGTGGTTTTCATGCTTTAGGGGCCCTCGACCCTAAACCTGCTCGCCCATTTGCAAGCGATCGCGCGGGCATTAATATTGGGGAAGGGGCTGGTTTATGCGTGGTTGCTAACAGGCCCTTAGCTCCTCAAGCCATTAAACTTTTAGGTGGGGGCGCTTCAACTGATGCCTATCATGTCTCAGCTCCAGATCCAACCGCTTCTGGCGCATTACTCGCGGTGCAAGCGGCGCTAAAGGATGCAGGCTTAGAACCAAAAGATATTGGTTATATCAATATGCATGGGACTGGCACTAATCTAAATGATGCCATGGAAGGCACTTTAGTGCGGGAAATTTTTGGGAACGCGGTTCCTGTTTCTTCGCTTAAACATCTAACGGGACACACCTTAGGGGCAGCCGGGATTGTCGAAGTAGCTGCTTGTGGGTTAATGCTAGCTTCTCATCTACCTTTGCCTTTTCATCCGTATCATGATAAAGCTATCTATGCTGATGAATTTGGGGATTTGGATTTGGTGGTAACACCTAATAGGCCACTAGTTAAAGACATCATAATGACGAATAATTTTGCTTTTGGGGGCAATAATACCTCGCTCATTTTAGGTTGTTAATTTTAGCGGGTTAAAGGTGTTTTATGCGCGCGACTCTAAAGGTAAAGTGGCAAAGAGGTGTGGCCCTCAAAAGAAGTTTGGCCACCAATAAGCATAGCGCCAAAGTAAAAGCGCCAAAGACTACAGGTCTTATAACTAGCCCCTTGGGGTAGCGGTAATTTGAGATGCTATTTGGCTATCTGCTCTTAAGGTCTTAGTTGCTCTTAAGGTCTTAGTTGCTCTTAAGGTCTTAGTTGCTCTTAAGGTCTTAGGGCAGTTTTAAGTTACGCTTGGTTTTTAAGTTTGGTTCTTTAAGGAATAATATGGAACGCTTGGAATTTTCAGATGAAGTTTTTCGGCAAGTTATGCCACAAAAGGAACCGATGCTTTTGTGTGATGGCGTTTTAGCAAATGATTTGTCTTTAAACCATCAAGTCGGCGTTTATACCGTTGGGGCCCGCGTGGCCGCTCCTTTAACCGCGAAGGGTGAATTGCCAGCCATTTGTTTGATGGAAGTTATGGCGCAAACTATTGCGGCGATCCTATCTGGTAGGCGCTATGAGTTTGACTCGGATTCAGTACTTAAGGTCGGGCTTTTTTTATCGATCCGAGGCTTTAAAATGCTAAAGCATTTTCCGCAAGGATTCATTCCTGCCGGCACCAAGCTTTACACCGCGGTGGATTTTTTTGAAGGGGTCGAAGGCGTAGTTTTAGCAGAAGCTATCGTAAGTTCCGCCGGGGAAGAAATCGCCAAGGCGCGCTTAACCGTATTAAATCCGACCCCGCAGGAATTAGAGCATGCGGTCGGGGCGGAAGCAGCCAAGATTTTATTAAGTAAGTAGCTTCACGGTGAAACAAGGTTAAGGGCGGTGGCGTTGTAAGAAAAACTCTATTTATGTATGGCTTTGAGCTTTAATCTTTAATCTTAGTAGCTTGCATTAAAACTCACGATTTATACGTAAGGTTTTTTAGAAAGTACAAGGTTTTTTAGAATTTACTCATAGTCGCGTCTATACCAAACTTACTGTAGTAATTCTTCATTAAATTTTAAGTCCCGTTTATATTAGGCGGGCAAGCTTTTAAAGTTAAGCAAAGGATAAATTATTATGACCACTATGCCGGAAACAACCAATAAAACTATGCGCCGTGTATTAGTTACAGGCGCTGGGACTGGAATCGGTTTAGCTATTGCCACTACTTTAGCGCAAAAAGGGTTTGCGGTAGTACTTCATTGCGGGCGCCACATTGCTCAAGCGACTCAAGCTGCTATGGAGATTAATGCTAGCGGGGGGCAAGCCTCAGTACTTCAGTTTGATATAAGGGATGAAGCTAAAACTAGGGCGGCTTTGGAGCAAGAAATTGCTCAAAATGGAGCCTTTTGGGGGCTTGTTTCTAATGCAGGTACGGCGGTGGACGGCCCGTTTCCGGGGCTTGAAGCTCAGGATTGGGTTAAAGTTATCGACACCAACTTAAATGGTTTTTATAACGTGGTTAATCCTTGTGTTATGCCGATGATTAGATTACGTCAAGGTGGTCGTATTGTGGCTATAACCTCTGTTTCTGGTTTAGTTGGTAATCGCGGGCAAACGAGTTATAGCGCATCTAAGGCTGGCATTGCGGCTGCTTGTAAAAGCTTAGCTTTAGAATTAGCCAAAAGAAAAATTACGGTTAATGCGGTGGCTCCTGGCTTAATCGATACAGGCATGTGCACGGAAGAGGTTTTAGCGCACGCCCTGCCAATGATCCCTTTAGGGCGCACTGGTACCCCACTAGAGGTGGCCGCTTTAGTTGCTTTCTTATTTAGTGATGAAGCTTCTTATATTACGCGCCAAGAATTATCTATCAATGGAGGAATGTGTTAATGGCAACTGAGTTTATGCCTCGGCGGAGAGTAGTAGTTACGGGCATGGGCATGGTCTCACCTCTTGGGGTTTTAGGTTCCGAGGTGTGGGCACAGCTTAAAGCGCAACAAAATGCGGTTAAGGTGTGGGAGCCATTGGCGCACATTAATGGGATGGGGACGCGTTTAGCGGCCCCTGTTACTGCCACTCTTCCGGTTTACCCAAGACGTCAAGCGCGAAGCATGGGCCGTATTGGTATGATGGCCGTATGGGCGGCGGAGCAAGCCCTCGCTGATGCAGAATTAAGTGGTAGCCCTGAATTACAAAATGGGCGCACTGGCGTTGCGGCTGGTAGCTGCGCTGGGAGTGCTCAAGCGGTAGCTGAGGAAGCTGATTTTGTGCATCAAAAAGATGTGAAATGCTTAAATGCCACTACTTACGCTGCGTCAATGCCTCATATGGTGCCGGTCAATCTCTCACTGTATTTTGGTTTGCATGGACGTTTAATTCCAACGAGTACCGCCTGTACCTCAGGCGCTCAAGGGATTGGTTATGCCGCTGAAGCGATTCGCTTTGGGTTACAAGACATGATGTTAGCCGGGGGCGCTGAAGAATTATCTCCGCTTTCTATTGGCGTTTTTGATGCTCTATTTGCAGATTCAACTACCGAAGATCCGCAAAAAGCGCCCCGTCCATTTGCTAAAGACCGCGATGGCTTAGTCGTTGGGGAAGGCGCTGGCATATTGGTGCTAGAAGAGCTTGGGCATGCTCAAGCGCGTGGAGCTCATATTTATGCTGAAATCGTGGGATTTGGGACCTGTTCGGATGCGAGCCATATAACAAGCCCTAATGCTAAATACATGGCTGAAAGCATGCGTTTGGCTCTAAACGACGCGGGTTTAGCTCCAAGCGATATTGGTTATATCAACGCGCATGGTACGGCCACTCAAGGTGGGGATTTGGCCGAAGGGCAAGCTATGCTTGAAGTCTTCGGGGATAAGGTACCGGTCTCTTCCTTAAAAAGCTACATGGGGCATACCTTAGGGGCGGCGGGAGCTTTAGAAGCTGCCATGACTATCTTAATGCAGCAACATGGTTGGTTTAGTCCCAACCTAAATTTAGAGACTGTAGATCCAAATTTAGCGGGCTTAGATTTGATAGTTGGAGCTGGGCGAGAGCTAGAGGCTAAGTATGTTATGAGTAATAATTTTGCCTTTGGGGGCGTTGATACCTCTTTAATATTTAAGAAGTATGAAGCTTAAGGCTAAATAGAGGCCATAAATATAAATGTGTGGGTGAGCACGTGCACAAGCGCACGAACACGTAAACAGGCAAGCGAGAGAATCTACGCAAGCAGGTGGGAGAACCGCCAATAGGTTACAGGTTGCCCCAAAAAATAGCGTAAAGCAATGGAATGAAAAATGGACTATAAAAGGTTTTTTCGAGGTGGAGTAGTAGGCTTTTCCTTCTTGCTTACAGCTCTGATGCCGGTCTTTTTATGGCTATTTTTACGTCAAGAGCAATATATAGGCGCTTCTTTGGTGCTCCTTGGGGTCTTAGTGGTTAGGGCGTTAGCGGCTTGGCTTCGTGGCGCTTTTAAGCGGGACCTCTTATGGACCACTGTGCTTGGAGTTGGGCTTTGCTTAATTTGTTTAGGGGTACGTGATAGCTTAGGAAGTAGGTTTTTACTTTTATATCCGGTCATTATCAACGTTTCGTTATTGCTAGTTTTTGGGCAAAGCTTGCGCTTAAAAGTAAGTGTCGTTGAACGTTTCGCCTCTTTAAAGGTTCCCCCTGAAAAAAGAGACCACAGCTTTAAACGTTATTGTCGCAAGGTGACTCTAGCTTGGGTTATCTTTTTTATTATAAATGGAAGTTTGGCTCTTGCGACTGTGCTTATAGGCGACCCGGCCTTATGGGCGCTATATAACGGTTTTATTTCATATATTCTGCTTGGTTTAATGTTTGCGGGAGAATATTTGATTAGACTGAGGGTGATGCCTAAATAGGCCTAGAGCTAGCTTATTAAGTTAAGCTTAAAACAAGATAAAACACGATTTTTGCAATAAAGGAATAAGTTGATTATGCGCAAATTTAATGACATTACGGCGAAAGAAGCTTTAAAAACAGCAGGGCTCATTTCAGTAGCTCCTTTTGTTTTTCAGGCGGTAAAGTCAATGAAAGATTTAGGTATCATGGCCGCTTTAGCTGACTTGTCAGGTGGGGCCTCCTTAGCTAAAAATGAACTTGTGCAACTTACTAAAGCTGATGATTATACGGTGTCGGTCTTGCTTGATTTAGCAGAAGCTGCGGAAATCGTCCTTAAAAATGAAAATAATACTTACAATTTATCCAAAATCGGGATGTATCTTGCGGATGATCCAATGACTACCGTAAATTTTGATTTTACGGCTGACGTTTGTTATCGTGGCCTTGAAGATTTAACTAAGTCCTTAAAAAACCATAAACCAGAAGGGCTTAAGGTTTTTACAGCTAAAGAACAGACCATTTATCCAATTTTAAGCCAGCTTCCGGAACCGGCGCGTACTTCGTGGTTTGCCTTTGATCATTTTTATTCTGACCGAGTATTTGAACAAGCATTGGCTTATTTATTTGCCCCAGAACGCGATTTTAAGATTGAACATATCTGTGATATTGGGGGTAATACTGGGCGCTTTGCTTTAACTGCGTGTAAAGCAATACCAAACTTAAAGGTAACCATTGCCGACCTGCCAGAGCAGTGTGCGCTTGCGCTGGAGGCGGTGATGCAAGCAGGGCTGGTAGAAAGAATTTCAACTTGGCCACTTGATATCTTAGCTCCAGGTACCAAGCTACCAACAACTCCAGATTTGTTTTGGATGAGTCAATTTTTAGATTGCTTTAGTCGTGACCAAGTAGTGTTTATTCTGCGTCGAGTCCAGGAAGCTATGCGCCCTGGGGCGATGCTGGTGATAAATGAAATATTTGGCGATCGCCAGCGTAATGATACAGCAAAGCTCATTGTTGAAGCTAATAGCTTGTACTTTACGGCTTTAGCTAATGGCGTAAGTAGATTTTACCATGCTGATGAATTCTTAGAATTAGCTGCCTTAGCTGGTTTAAAACCATGTGGGGAGCTTAATGATTTAGGGATGGGGCATTCATTGTTACTTTTTAAAAAAGTTTAACCCGCCCAAAGAAAATGCCATAAGCCTTCTTCATTTGGGAATAAGTAATAACTCTATAGGCGCCTTAATTTTGCCTTAAGGCGTTCTAAGAAATATAAGACCTGAGGAGCATATCTAGGTTTGATGAGTAAAAGGAAATGCTCCTTTATTTTGATTTTGACGAATTTGATTAGGGGGTTACCAAAAAAAGAATATTGCGCTCAAAGTGCGCGTAGCATTTTAATCCGTGGTCTAAAAGACTTCTAAAAAGGCCGGCTAGCATTCTAGTTTTGGTTGTAGGTTCCGCTTGAGGCTAGTTTTCTTGAAGCGGGCTTAATTGGGACTTATTATCTTGATATCGCTTAAGCTCGTCAGGGTCCTTTGGGGGCGCAAGTTCTCGAGCCACGTCTTTAGAGCTTGGCGCTAGGGCTTTAAGTTCGCTTTTTTCTGCAACGGGTTCATTCGGAACGCTTAGCTCAAGAGTTGGCGTGTGCAATTGAGCATGCTTAGGGTCGATACTTGAGTTTCCAATTTCAATGGTTTCGCCCAAAAAGCGCGGTTTACTATTTAAGATGTAAATATCCAAAATGCATCTTAGGCGCGCAATGATTTCTCTGATATTTTCAGTAAAGAAGCTAGAGCTAGCTTGACGGGCATTGTAGCCTATGGCGTCTATGCCAAAATGACGAGCGATATAAATAGCTCTTTCGTTATGAAAATCCTGCGAAATAATAGTGATGTGGTTTTGCCGAAAAATTCTACTTGCTCGCACGACGCTATCGAGCGTTCTAAAACCGGCGTAATCAAGGTAAATTCTGTCGCGAGGAATACCATGAGCAATGAGCTCACGACGCATAAGCCTAGGTTCATTGTAACTACGATGGGCGTTGTCACCACTAACGACGATATAGTCGATTTTGCCAGCTTTGTATAGTTCGGTAGCGGCTTGAATGCGGTTAACAAAGAATTCGTTAAGGCCCCCGTTAATTAGGTATTTAGAGGTCCCAAGGACTAAACCGGTCCGGTTGTGCGGGATTTTAGAGATGGAATCGTAGGTATAAGCGCTCATGCGCGAAATATCGCATAACGCGATAGCGGTTAAAACGGTAAGGATGGTTAGTATCACGGCTACAGCATAGAATACGTACCTAATAAAGGATTTGTATTCATTGCTAAAACTGTGAGCATAGTACCCCATGATGCTTATTTATACCTCTTCGGGTTTCACTAGGTTTTTATAAGTAAGTGGTTGGCAGCTTTTAGCTTTAACCACTTGGCGTGCAATTATTTTAACAGAACCACGAGCTTTGTACGGCGTTTTTTTAGGGAAAGTGCGCTATTTAGCTTAATTGTTAGTCAAGAATATGTGGGTATTTTAACTGTGGCGTCAAACCAGCTAATTTTAGGTGGTTTTAAAGATTTAGGCTCTACTTAAAAAGTGGCAGTAGAGCCTAAAAACAAGTTTTTCCAACATAGGTTGAAAAATATTTTTCGTGCTCACACGAAAAAGTTTTCAATTTAGGTTAGAGCACTTTTAAAACGTGCGGAAGCTTAGCGCCTTCGTTATAGATGCGGTACATAAAGTCTTCGGTTGGTACTTCAGCTTGCGCTTCAATAGTTCTATATTTGCCAGTGCGACTTAAAGCGCCTTCGGTTGCGTTAACAATTAGTTTTAAGTCATCGTGGAAGAAGCTTCTAACTACGTGAATTAAGTTAGGGTCATTTACGCCAATGAACTTAAATTTCACGTTAGCTGGGAACTTTATGAGCTCACCAAATTTATGTTCTTCGTTGAGTTTGAGCATTTCTGGAATTTTAGTATCTGCCATATCTTAATCCTTCGTTCACAATAATCTTTTAAATGGAGTTTAGTTACGTTAGCGCTACAAATAATTATATATGGGCATGTGACGCATATCTCAAGGGCTGAAGGCTAATTTACGGAAAAGCTTTTAAACCTAGTTAATAAAACTATAGGTTAGCTGATGCCAACCTATAGAATTTAGAGTTTAAAGAGCGACGCCAAATCAGCGCTTGTTTTAATCAAACCAGCTACTTACAGTCATGACGCAGCGGTCCCAAAGCTTAGCCACAAAACCTGCTTCTTCTACATCGCTTAACGCAGTGAGTGGAAGCTGGTAAATTGGTTTACCGTCTAAAGAGAAGGTGATTAAACCAACTTTTTGGCCTTTCTTGATAGGAGCTAAAATGCTCTTATCGCTAGCGACTAAATCTTTATTAAGAGTAAATGAAGCCTTTACGTTTTCGCGGGCATTAACTGGAATCACGAAGGAAACGTCATTTTGTACCCCAAGGGCGATTTGGTCGACGTTACCTAAACGCACGTCCTTAGTAACAAGCGCGGTACCGGCTTTAACTGGAGTATATGGTTCATAGAATCTAAAACCGTAACGTAAGAGCGCACGGGAGTTTTCAGTGCGAGATTTTTCACTTACATCACCGATAATAACGGAAATCAAACGCATCCCATTGCTTGGGTTTACGGCTGAGGCTACTAAGTTGTAACCTACTTGGCTAAGGTGGCCAGTCTTAATCCCGTCGACATTTAAAGATTCATCCCAAAGTAAGCGGTTACGGTTAATTTGTTTAATGCCATTAAAGGTGAATTCCTTTTGTGCGTAAATGCTGTATTCTTCCGGTAAATCACGAATCAGGGCTCGCCCTAAAACAGCTAAATCATAAGCGGTAGAATAGTGGTTTTCATCGTAAAGGCCGTGTGGGTTTACGAAGTGAGTTGATTTCATGCCGATACGTTTAGCCCAATCATTCATAAGGGAAGCGAATGATGAAGTACTCCCCGCTAAATGTTCAGCCATAGCGATACAAGCATCATTACCAGATTGAATAATGATCCCTTTATGTAAGTTGTCGACGCTAACTTCTTTGCCTACTTCAATGAACATTTTAGAAGAATCGGAGTAGTTCTTACTCCAAGCATTTTCACTGATGCGCACCATGTCATCAGGTTTGATTTTGCCATTTCTGAGCTCTTGCCCAATAACGTATGAGGTCATCATCTTAGTAAGAGAAGCCGGGTCAATACGTTCATCGTAGTGTTCACCAAATAAAATACGCCCAGAGGCGTAATCCATAAGTAAATAAGCTCTCACCTGTGGGGTTGGGTGTTGAGGTAGTGGCACTTTGGCCGCAGATGGCGCCGGCGCGGTACTTTCTTGCGGACCTGTAATGGTTGCATCGTTGGCCATGACCCCAGTACTTGCGGTAAATAAGACGAGGGCAGTGAGTAGTTTGTTCATTTAGATAATCCTCCTATGGGATAAACTTTTTTAGGCTTTTATTATAAAGGGCATTGCTGCAGCTGGACTAGTTTTGGGGCTCGTTATTCAGCTGTAAAAAAGGCGTTGCCATAGCCTAGGTTTTTAATTCTAGAAATAGTATTTGAGGCTTCGTTTTCAGCGATAGGGCCAACTTTTATGCGGTACACTCCATTTTTGGCTTCAATAAAACTCTGGATATGGCCTGAGCTTTTTAAGAGCCTAGTGATTTGGGTGGCGCGGTCGCGGTTGCTAGTTGAAAACACCTGAATAAATGGTTTAAAGCCATTCATTTGGGCAATGCTAGTTTGGTTTGGTCCGAGGTTAGGCTTTACAAGTTCAAGGCGAACTTTGGCGGTACCCTTGCCAATAACCCCAAGCGAACGGGCAGCGCCTTTTGATAAATCGAGAATACGGTTCCCATGGAAGGGACCACGGTCGTTAACGCGGACGATGATTGCTTTGCCGTTTTCAAGGTTAGTTACTTTTAAAAAGCTTGGTAGCGGTAGGTTTTTGTGGGCGGCGGTAAAGCCTTCCATATTGTAGTGTTCACCGTTTGAGGTGCGTTGCCCATGAAAGCCTGGGCCATACCAAGAGGCAGTACCTTCTTCAAAATAGCTATCAAGGTCGCGCCATACGACGTAGTTTTTACCAAGTACGCGGTAATCCTTGTTCCCACGAATGCTATATTTTTCAGAAGTGATTTTAGCGCCTTTAACCCCATTAAGATTAACAGGCTTACTTTGTGGGTAGGGCCGACATGGACCAGAGGTGGAACCATAAACCACCCCAGACTCAATTTTAGGGCCTGACACAGGGGCGTGTTGCGAACTAGTACAGCCTGCCATAAGAGCCGTTAAAAAAAGAGCAGATAAAATCCCTTTAAGGGCATGGCGCTTATTTTTAAGAGCGCCCATAAAAGTAGCTGCTTTGGAGGCATGGGCCTTAGGACTTACAGCTACTTGGTTTCCTAAGAGGAAAAAACTTTGGTCAAACATAGTTTGGTCATTCCAATAATTTACAAATCATTAGTTTTTGCCTGCTGGGCACTATATTGTGAGCTCAGGGCCTAAAAGCAATAACGGAGGTATGCTAGTAATTTTAACCTTATCTTTGACGTCTTGAAACCGCCAAAAGCTAATTGCCGGCATAATCAGCCAAAACTGGTTTAAGTCTTAGCTTAAGTCTACTTCAAGTTTAAAACTTTAAATAGAGTTGGCGCTTAAGCTTATATGTTTGAAGACCAGTTTTGGCGCTTTTAGTTTATTTTCTAATTACTTTCGATTTTACTTTTGGGCCTGGGATCGTTTTATCATGAGCGAATCTGATTTCTCTACTTAAGAGATAAACGGTCATGGCATAGAGCGGGCTGCGGTTATAGCCAGTTATAGCTTTAAAGTTCTGAAAACCTAAGTAATATGTAAAGCCTTGTTCTTCTTCAAGCTTGATAACCTTACAAGGTTCATCATTGGTGTAATAGGCCGGAATCTTTAAGCCGGCTTTTCTGAGGTCTTGCACTTTAATTTTAAGCTCTAACCCATCAGTTAAGAAGGTATCGACAATGGCTTCTTGTTCTGGGGTGAGATGCATTTTATAAACGGAGTGTGCGTTACGATCCCAACCATGTTCTTTAAAGTAATTGGCTACGCTGCCAATTACGTCTTCATTTTCTTTAAAAAGGTTAATGTGTCCATTGTGGTTAAAATCAATAGCCCAGCTTAAGTAGCTCCAAGGCATGAATTGCCCCATGCCCATAGCCCCAGCATATGAACCTTTAACCTCGCCATAAGCCCAGCCTTCACGGGTAGCGAGACGGACATAATTAACAAATTCTCGACTAAAATAGTCGGCGCGTTTTGGATAGTAAAAGCCTAAAGTATAAAGCGCATCGAGGACTCTAAAAGACCCCATATTTTTACCGTAAAAGGTTTCTACTCCGATGATGGCTAAAATAATTTCCGGAGGTACGCCATAGACTCTAAAAGCTTCTTTTAAAGCGGCGTCATTTTGTTGCCAAAATTCAACCCCCGACACAATGCGTTTAGGGATAATAAAAATTGGCCAATACTTATACCATGGTTTAGCTTCCCACGGACGGTCCATGGTTTTTAAGATCGAATCAATTTTTTTGGCTTCAAGCTTAGCCGCGTTTAAGTCGCTTAGTGGAACCTTCATCTCCGCACTTAAAGTCTTTAAGCGCGCGTCGATATCAATGGGGGCGCTATTAAGGGCCGTTGGCGTCGGAGTTTTAAGAGTAGCTTTGGGGGAGTCCGCCCAAGCTACCTGGGTTACCAAAGCAAGCATTAAAGGGAGGAGGGCTAATTTTAGGTATTTCTTTTTAAATTTCTTTGTGGGCATAAAACATTTTTTTATAGCAGATCGAGCGTCGGTTTGAGCGCTAAATTTGTTAGTTAATAATTCATCCATTTTTGACGTCTCCGTTCGGCTGCGGTGCGGGCATGAATACCCATAATAAGGCCAAAACCTGCGGCTAAGGTAATCATTGAAGTCCCGCCGTAGCTTATAAGCGGTAGAGGCACCCCAACTACTGGCAGGATCCCACTTACCATCCCTATATTAACAAAAATATAGAAGAAAAAGGTCAAGGAAATAGCGCCCCCTAAAAGTCGTTCAAACGTACTTCTAGCTTGGCAGGAAATGTAGAGACACCGGGTGATGATATAGAGGTAAATACATATCAAAAGAACAAAACCAGTTAACCCAAATTCTTCACTAAAAACGGCAAAGATAAAATCGGTGTGGGGTTCTGGTAAAAAGTCTAACTGCGACTGGGAACCGTGTAACCAGCCTTTGCCATAAAGGCCACCTGAACCTATGGCAATTTTAGATTGGATAATGTGATACCCCGTATTTAAAGGGTCGCTTTCTGGGTTTAGGAAGGTCAAAATACGTTGCTTTTGGTAATCATGCATTAGGTAGAACCACATGATTGGGAGCAGGGCTAATAAGACCACGATAGCAGCGCTAATAAACCACCAGCTAAGACCGCCTAAAAAGATCACAAAGACCCCCGATACAGAAACTAGGATTGACGTCCCTAAGTCAGGCTGCATAGCGATGAGAATCGTTGGCACCATAACAAGCACTAAAGCCCAACACACCCTAAAGAATCGTGGTGGAATTCCGTTTTTCGAAATTACCGCAGCAATCATAATGGGCATGGTAAATTTAAGAAACTCTGATGGCTGTAAGCGGGTAAAACCAATGTTAAGCCAACGGCGTGCACCCTTACTTACTTCCCCAAAAAACGTCACCCCTAAGAGCAAGATAATACAAAAGATAAAGAGGACCCAGCCATAGCGTTCAAAAAATTTAGGATTGATTTGGGCAATGATAAGCATGACCCCAAAGCTCATAAGAGTGCGCATAAGCTGGCGTAAGAGCATTTCGTAGTGTTGCCCTGAAGCACTATAAAGCACAATGAGGCTTAGGCCTAAGGCTGCTAACAATCCTCCTAATAACGGTAGGTCGATATGGAGGAGAGAGAGGATACCGCGTTTACGATTTATTAAGTCGTATGGACCATGGTTGTTCATTTATTTTTTTCCTCCGACCGGTTCTTCTACCTGTGGTAGATGGTTGCGGTGAGACCACTCTAAGAGTTCTGATTGGTTATCTATTGGGTGGTCGTAGTATTTAAAGTAGGCATCCATAAGTTGACGCACTAACGGGGCTACGACGGAGCTCCCGCCCCCGCGGTTTTCAATGATGGCTGCCACTAAAACGGTCGGCGCTTCTTTAGGGGCAAAGGCTACGAACAACCCGTTGTCACGGTGTTGCTCTTTAAGGGCGCCGGCGTTGTATTTGGCGTCCTGTTTGATGCTAACCACTTGCGCGGTGCCAGACTTACCGCAAGCGGTATATTTAGTGCCCGCAAAAGCGCGGCGTCCAGTGCCTTCAGGGCCGTTAATTACTAGGCACATGCCGTCTCGGGCATAAGACCAGTAACGTTGATCCTTTACTTCGATGGCGGTTTGAGTTGGGACCGGATAAGTTAAAGGCTGTTCGTTTTTACTTAAAACCTCGCATGATTTAAAAAGATGCGGTTTTATGTCGCGTCCATCTTGCGTCAAAATAGCGTGCGCACGGGCTAATTGGATAAGGGTAGTGGTCCAATAACCTTGACCTATTCCAACGGAGACGGTATCCCCCGGTACCCAATCATGGCGATGGCGCCGTTTTTTCCAGGAGCGCGAAGGCATATTGCCGGTTGATTCTTCAAAAATATCAATGCCTGATGGTTGTCCAAAGCCAAAGTGAGACATGTATTCATGAATCCTATCGATCCCCGTACGGTAAGCTAAATCATAGAAGAACGTATCAGCCGAAATTTCTACGGCGCGGAAGATGTCCATCCATCCATGACCCCATTTACGCCAATCACGGAACTTATGTTCTGACCCCGGAAGTTTAAAATATGGCCCCCCGAAGAAGCGTGTTGACGGGGTCACTACCTCTTCGTTAAGCCCCATAACTAGCATGAGTGGCTTGACGGTTGAAGCAGGCGCGTAACCACCTTGGGACACGCGGTTAATAAGTGGTTTATTAGGGTTATTGAGTAAAGCTTTATATTCGGCGTTTTTAATCCCACGCACGAATGCATTAGGATCGTAACTTGGGGCAGAAGCAAAAGCTAAGATTTCACCATTACGTGGGTCTAACATAATCATAGCCCCACGTTTGCCGATTAAAAGCTCTTCCGCTTTAAGTTGTAATCTAATATCAAGGGATAAAGTGAGATTTCGCCCAGGTAGTGGCGGAACTTCGTTTAGAGTGCGTAACTCGCGCCCGTGGGAATCCACTTCCACTTCTTTATAGCCACTAATCCCATGCAGAATTTTTTCGTAGAATTTTTCGATCCCTTGCTTACCGATATCATTAGTAGCCGCGTAGTTATCTAACTTGCCTTCTTCTGCGAGTTTTTCTAAATCTTTGGTGTTGATACGGGAAACGTAACCTAAAGCATGGGTTAAGGTATCTCTAAACGGATAATGGCGTTTTAAAATCGGTTCAATGCGAGCAGCGGTAAAACGGTAAGAATTAACCGCAAAAGTCGCTACTTGATCTTCGGTTAAATTATAAGCTACAGCTTGAGGTAAGAAGCGCCGTTTATAGCGGGCGCGTTCGATGAGGTCATCGATTTCTTCGTCATCAAGGTCGAGATCTAATAGAACGCGTAGTCCTTTAATATCCTCTTTTAAATTTTTACTTTGTTCAGGGATGATTTCTAAGCTAAACAGAGGTTTATTATCGGCGAGCACCACGCCGTTACGGTCTAAAATAAGACCACGGGATGGTGGAATAGGGGTGATTTTAATTCGGTTTTCGTCAGAGCGCGTCAAATAACTATCGTATTTGATGACTTGTAGATAGTACAGATTGGAAAAGAGACAACCAGTTAGAAGTAGCATGAAAGTAATAGCAACCACGAGTCGGCGGATAAAAACCGACTTTTCAGCATGATCGTCTCTTAGAGGCTGGTGCAAGCGCGAAAAAGAATGTCTCATGTCAACTCCGTTTATTCACGGTGATATGGTAGACCGGCAGTTACACTCCAAGCTCGATATAAAGCTTCAGCTACCACAATGCGCACGATAGGGTGAGGCATGGTGAGCGGGGAAAGTGACCAACTGCGTTCCGCGAGTTTTTTACAATCAGGCGCTAAACCTTCTGGGCCGCCAACGAGCAGGGCCACGTCACGTCCACTCATTTGCCATTCACTTAATTCACGAGCAAGTGAGGGGGTGTCATGCATTTTACCTGGAATATCCATCGTTACAACTAACGCCCCTTTAGGAATGGCGGCTATCATGTGCTCACCTTCGACTTTGGTGATGCGGTCGATATCGGCATTTTTACCGCGTTTTCCGGCGGGAATTTCAATGAGTTCAAGACTACATTCACGAGGCATGCGGCGAGCATATTCCTTGTATCCTTCGTTCACAAAATTCGGCATCTTAGTGCCAACGGCAATGAGGTAAATTTTCATGGTGGTTTCGCGGTGTCACGGTAGTTGTTTAGAGTCTAGGTTTGAGGCTTAGCTTTTTAAGATCAAGATTAATACGCCGGTTAAGGCCAGCGTAGATTTTAATAAAGGTAGAGTTTTTCGAGCTGGTAAATCTCACGAGCTTCAGGAGTGAAGATGTGTAAAATCACGTCTCCTGCATCCATTAAAACCCATTCACCGGTTTCTCGACCTTCAATTGCCCGGACGTCAACATCATGTTCACATAGTGCGTCTTTTACCTTTTCCGAAATGGCGCAGGTATGGCGCACAGAAGTACCAGAACAAATCATCATAAAATCAGTGATGGATGATTTGCCACGGACGTCGATGGTTTGGATATCAAAGCCTTTGATATCGGCGATAGCGGTTTCTACCAGAGATGTAAGTTCAGTACTGGTCATATTTTTCTTCCTAAAAATCATTCCGCTTATTATACAAAATTTACCATGTGAGTTCTAGCTACGCCTAGGTTTAGTCGTACATGTGTGAAGTGCGACCGGTCTTTTATTTGTAAAGCTTATGCGCTATAAAGCTCGTGGTCTTTGATATATGAAATAACCTTAGGATCCATGAAGTTAGTGGCTTCTACATAACGCTTTTGGGTCAATAAATGGCGTAGTTCTGTCGAGCTAATATCAGTTTCGGGGTTGTCTATCATAAATAGTTCCCCTGTAGAGGCACTTAGATGGTGGTTGGAGCTTAAAGCTTGCTTAAAAAGTGGCTGTAAAGGTGCAGGAAGCTTGGCTAAAAAATTAGCTTTATCAAGCGCTGCGGTGGACAGGTTTTGTGGCCGTTTCATGACGGCGATATTCGTGACGCTTAAAAGTTCTAAACCTCGATACCAAGTGTGTAGCTTTAAAAATGAGTCAGTCCCCATGATAAAGACCAAGCGATTTTGCGGCTGCTCTTTAGTTAAAGCGACCATGTTATCAAACGTATAGCTATAGGTAGTTTTTTCTAGCTCCCAAGTGGAGATTTTTACGCCGTTTAAATCTTGGGTCGCGAGCTTTAACATGGCTAAGCGATCCGCATCGCTCGTGCCGACGCGGTCTTTATAATAGGGCATGCGGTTAGGCATGATGACAATTTGGTCAAGCTCTAAAGCTTCTTTGACCGCTAGAGCTGATTTTAGATGTCCCTGGTGCACCGGATCAAAGGTGCCCCCAAAAATTCCTACATCCATACCGTCATCCTTAGGTTAACCAAACTTTGGATCGGGAATTTCGAAGTCACTAGAGGTTAGATAAAAATCTTGGCGACTACGTAGCACGCAGATTTCCTCTAGGATCATAATGGCCGTATCTTCATGATAGTATCGGGCCTCAAGGTCTGCACGGCAAATGAGGTCGCATAACCTTAAGACTCCGGCGGTAGAAATGGAGTTGGCCGCTCTAAGATACAATTGTTGCTTTGATTTTAAAGCGCGTAAGACCGGGTTTTCGTTAAACCAACTATCGAGCATAATGCCACGATCTAAGCGTGTTCTCATTTCTAAGAGATCGTTGATGGCATTGCCGGCATTACGAATTAAAACGGCTAAGCGTTCTCCTTCGGCGCAAAGAGTATATAGCATCTTTAGGCGCTTTTGCGGGCGTACATCTGGGTCTAGGAGAGCATCTTTAAATTCAAAAGCCGTGTAGTGGCGGTCGGCTGCTACCTGATCTCGAACCACGGCTACAGGAAGCAGGCCTTGATGGGAGAGACCAGCTAAATCGAGCTTGTTTAAAGCTTGAATTTGCGCGCCTAAGTTACCTTCATAAGCTTCGTAAATTAAACTTGCCCCTTCTGGGTCTAGCCCAATTTGCATTTGGGCGGCACGGTTTTGGATAAAACGAACGGTGTTGTGTTCGTCCATCGGATAAAAGACGGTGGTAATGCCAACATTATCGAGTGGCGCTAACGCTTTATTTTTTAAATCGCCTTTACTAATGCGCGGTAAACGCACAATGGCAAGCATGTCAGGATTTAAGCAGGAAGCTAAGCTATTTAAAGCTGGAGTGCCAGATTTGATGCTCTTTAACGATAAAACGATAATAACTTTATCGGCAAAAAGACCAGTACTAGAGCAAGCTTCCTCGAGCGTTGCTAAGTTTATAGAGTCGTCATCAAAACCAACTTTATTGGTGCGGGTATAGCCTTCATTGCGCTTTTCCGCTAAAGCGATAATGCGTTCAGTGTATTCCTCATGCCAAAACGGTTCGTCGGAACACAATATGTATACCGGCGCAAAATCACCTCGCGCTAAAGCTTCATCGAGTTTGTTTTGATAAAGAAGCATTAGTCTTGGGCTCCTTGTGGTTGATTGTTACCATTGTGAGATGGTTTTAAAGTTGGAGTTGGTTCTTCTTTTTTATCGAGCTTTAAAACTTTATCGTCTGTAGAAGTGCGTTTATCGATAAGGGCTTGAGCTTCCTCTTCGTTAGAAACCACGGCGCTATCAACTGGAGCCTCGCCTGAGGTGGCATTAAAGACCACGCGGACGTGTTCATCGGTTAATGGGTTTGAATCACTAGCGCTTGGGGTGGTCTTTTGTGGTTGGAGCTGTTCAAGGGAAAGATATGACCCATGTAAGCGGTCGATAATTTCCCGTGACAGTTCAACGGCGTTTTCTTTAGTTAATAAGGCGTTTTTAGAATCGGAAGCAAGGTTACTACCAGGGGTACTTACGACTGCACGGTTGATGGAGCTCTTAATGGCGTATGGTTTGTTATGCGGGGTAAAAAGCTGGCAACTGATTTGAGAGCGTAAAGTGTATTCAAGGTCTTGGGAGTTACTACCAACAGCTACGGTTGTTTGGGAAGAACGTAGGGATCCACAGCTAAGCACTGCGAGATACATACTTTGGTAGTAAGAAATAGATTTTTTACCATACATCACGTTGACGCCATTTAAAACCAATTGGTTTTCAAGCTCAATAAAGAGGGGGTCGTGGGGATTCCCAACGATTACGAGGTTAGCGTATTTTTCCCCAAGATTATGTTTAGTCGCGATTCTAAAACCACAGGCAGTACATAAAAACGTACCGATAACAGTAGTGAGTAAGGCGAACTTAAGGCTTGTTTTCACGGGGAATCTCCTTGGAACTTAAAACTATGGTTAATTGTCTATAGTCAAGCTTGAGTTTAGGCTTTACGATTTTTACTTAAGCGCGTACCTAAGCGCGAATGTTAAGAGCTAAAAAACGGCCCTTATAGATAATACCAAATGGCCAAATTAATAAGGCGTGGCTAGCGCAAAAATTTGATCTTTAAATCATTTGAGCCTCAATTGGGGCTTTAGATTTAAGTTATGTGATGTACATTAATTTTAACCTTAGACAGGGCTCTTATCTAAGGATTTAGAACTTTTAGCGCTAAGGGGTAAAAGCTAAATATTTAGAGAAGAACTCGGAGAGTTGTAAATCCTGCGTTTTTTAGACGCAGGATTTAAGGCATGGGTTTAAGGCAAGAACTCGTTATAACATAAGAGCCGAGCCTTAAATCAAGCGTAGTTTAAGTCTTAAGCTACCACGATGTTGAGGAGCTTACCCTTAATGAAGATAACCTTCTTAATTTCGGTTCCGTCGGTAAACTTAGTTACAGCCGGATCCGCAAAAGCTAAGCTCTTGATTTCTTCTTCGGTCGCCAAAGCGCTTACAGTGAGACGGCTTCTTACCTTACCGTTTACCTGAACTACGATCAACTTTTCATCTTCAACGAGGGCGCTGTCATCAGTCTTTGGCCAAGCTGCGTTATCGATATCACTATGACCTAATGCTTCCCAAAGCTTGTAACAAGCATGAGGGATGATAGGGTAGAGCATCACAACACAAGCATCGTATACTTCGTAAAGTACACTTAAAGCGTTAGCTGAAGAGGTAGCTTCAAGCTTAGCAGCCTTGTTTAAAAGTTCCATAATAGCGGCAATCGCAGTGTTGAAAGTCTGACGACGACCGATATCATCGGTAACTTTAGCAATAGTCTTATGAAGTTCGCGACGTAAGGCCTTTTCTTCACTAGTAAGAGTAGCGCTATCGAGGCTAGCAGGACGAGCGTGCTGAATGAGGTTTTGGATGTTGTTCCAAAATCTACGAATGAAACGCTGAGCGCCTTCAACCCCAGATTCAGACCATTCAAGGGTAAGTTCAGCCGGGGACGCAAACATCATGAAGAGACGTACGGTGTCAGCACCATAGCGTTCAACCATAGCCTGTGGGTCGATCCCGTTGTTCTTAGACTTACTCATCTTAGTCATGCCAGCGTGAACGAGGGTATGACCTTCCTTATCTACGGCAGAAACGATATTTCCCTTTTCATCACGAGTGCAGGTTGCATCAAGAGGGCTTACCCAAACTTTACCGCCATTAGCATCGTTGTAGTAGAAAGCATCAGCTAACACCATGCCTTGGCAAAGTAAGCGCTTAAATGGTTCATCACTCTTAACCATGCCAGCGTCACGTAGTAACTTGTGGAAGAAACGAGCATAGAGTAAGTGCATGCATGCGTGTTCAATCCCACCGATATACTGATCTACAGGCAACCAGAAGTTGGTCTTAGCAGGATCAAGCATAGCAGTGTCGCAATCTGGGCAGCAGTAACGAGCATAGTACCAAGAAGATTCCATGAAGGTATCAAAAGTATCGGTTTCACGTAAAGCATCAACGCCATCAACCTTTACCTTAGCCCAGCTTGGATCAGCCTTGATTGGGCTTTGTACCCCGTGCATGATTACGTCTTCAGGTAATAATACAGGGAATTCTTTAGCTGGCTGCACTTCGCCATCTGGCATGTAAACCATAGGGATAGGAGCACCCCAATAACGCTGACGGGAAACACCCCAGTCACGGAGACGGTAGTTTACAGTGCGGTGACCAGTGCCAGTTGCTTCAAGTTCATCAGCGATAGCTTTGAAAGCACCCTTAAAATCGAGGCCGTCGAACTTGCCACTGTTGCAGGTAATACCCTTTTCAGTGTAAGCCGCCTTAGAGATATCAATTTCAGAACCATCAGCAGGCTTGATTACTTGCATGATGTCGAGATTGTACTTTTTAGCAAAGTCATAATCGCGCGCATCGTGAGCAGGTACTGCCATAACTGCACCTGTACCGTAATCCATAAGCACGAAGTTTGCGACCATGATTGGTACTTCGCGTCCGTTTAATGGATGTACCGCGTAAAGCCCGGTAGCCATGCCTTTCTTTTCCATAGTAGCGATGTCAGCTTCAGCGACCTTGAGATTGCGGCATTCTTCAATGAAAGCAGCAAGTTCTGGGTTGTTTTGAGCAGCAGCGCGAGCTAATGGATGCATCGCAGCGATAGCAACATAGGTAACACCCATGAAGGTATCAGGGCGAGTGGTGTAGACATCGAGGGTTTGGTCGCTATCTTTAAGCTTGAAGGTAATGGTAAGACCTTCAGAACGGCCGATCCAATTGCGTTGCATGGTCTTAACCATTTCAGGCCAACCATCGAGAGTATCGAGGTCCGAAAGCAATTCATCAGCATAAGCGGTAATCTTTAAGAACCACTGTGGGATTTCTTTGATTTCTACCGGAGCGTCACAACGCCAGCATTTACCGTCTTGAACCTGTTCGTTAGCAAGCACGGTCTGGTCATTTGGACACCAGTTTACAGTAGAGGTCTTTTTGTAAACTAAACCTTTCTTGTAAAGTTCGGTAAAGAAACGCTGTTCCCACTGATAGTATTCAGGACGGCAGGTGGCAATTTCACGATCCCAATCGTAAGAAAAACCGAGCATCTTAAGCTGATTTTTCATGTAATCGATGTTGCTATAAGTCCACTTAGCTGGAGCAGTGTGGTTTTTGATCGCTGCGTTTTCAGCTGGTAAACCAAAAGAGTCCCAACCGATTGGTTGCATAACGGTTTTGCCGTTTAAACGCTGATAACGTGCGATTACGTCACCTATAGTATAGTTGCGTACGTGCCCCATGTGGAGACGCCCAGATGGATATGGAAACATGGAGAGGCAGTAAAATTTTTCTTTTGATGGGTCTTCCTTAGCCTTAAAGGTTTTTTGGGAGAGCCAGTGTTCCTGAACTTCAGGTTCAATTTCATGCGGATTGTATTGTTCAAGTATGACTGACATATAAACGTCCGATAAATAAAAAACAAAATGATCTATAGGCGGTCAAAGACCGTCGAAATAGCTAGGTGGCCTCGTACGCTGACTGCAGACCACCTAGGTAAGGTATAAAAAATGGTAATATTATACATTAAAGTCTCTCTCATCACATTAAAAACATGGTAGATAAAGCAGTGTAAATTGCGTGTCTGGCTTGGTTCATTATGGTAAAATAGCGCCTCATGTAACGGAATACATTCCCACTAGACCAAGGTCTAGAATTCATAGATGGGTAAATGCTTCAATTAAGCTTAGTGTTTTAATTGAACTCTACAAGAAATTTAAGATTAGATTTCTTGAATAAATGATTGAAAGTTTTTGATTTGTAGGATTTAAATTACGGTGAAAAAGAGTATTTTTGCAGGGCTTGCGGCCTGTGTAATAATGATGATGCCGGAAGCATGGGCGGTAACTTATAAAGTGCCAACTAATGGTAGTCGAGTTGTTGGAAAGAATCTTGTAACCGTGGTACCGGAAGGTAAGGTTTCGCTTGAAGATATTGCTAAAGAGTATCAAATGGGCTTTAGTAATATGACCGAAGCTAATCCGCGAGTGGATGCTTATTTACCAAAACCAGGTACTAAGGTTATCATTCCGCAAAAGTTGATTTTACCAAATACGGTGCATGAAGGCATCGTTATTAACTCTGCTGAAATGCGTCTTTATTACTTCCATGATGGGGTGGTTGAAGTTCTACCTATCGGGATTGGGCAATTAGGCAAAGATACTCCGGTTAATTGGGTCACTAAGGTACAACGTAAAAAAGCAGGTCCTACTTGGACTCCAACCGCGAGAACTCGCGCCGAATATGCTGCCATGGGGGAACCGTTGCCTGCTGTAGTACCAGCCGGTAAAGATAACCCAATGGGTTTATATGCATTATACGTGGGGAATCTTTACGCTATCCACGGGACTAACGCAAATTTTGGGATCGGTTTACGTGTAAGTCATGGTTGTATCCGTTTGCGTGATGCTGATATTAAGTATCTTTTTGAAACTGTACCGGTTGATACTCGCGTTGAGTTTATCAATGAACCTGTTAAATACACTAAGGAACCAGATGGTTCAGTTTATGTAGAAATTCATCAACCACTTTCAACTACTGAAGCGGAAATAAACTCTAAGCTTCATTCTCGCCTCGTGCTTAAGCAAGAGTTTATTGATTTCTTAAATGCGAATGATGTCGATATGACTTTAGTTGAAGCGGAGCTAAATGATCGTAGTGGGATGCCTTTACTTATCAATCCAATTGATTTCTAGGCCCTTAGGTTTTAGCTGTTAAATTTTGTGGATTTATAGGTTTAAAAAAATCTTGACGGTGTCGCGGGGGCACGTTATCATACTCATGTTTTCCGTTGTGGGGTTATAGCTCAGTTGGGAGAGCGCTTGCATGGCATGCAAGAGGTCATCGGTTCGATCCCGATTAGCTCCACCAGAACGTCCCAATGTTCATGGTTTACGGTTAATATTTTCTACTTTCAGTTGGTATGGGGTTATAGCTCAGATGGGAGAGCGCTTGCATGGCATGCAAGAGGTCATCGGTTCGATCCCGATTAGCTCCACCAGACTGACCATTTGTTGAAACTTCCTGGTGCTTTGCTCCGGGTTTTTTCGTTTTTAGGCCCTATTTTTGGGGAAAATAACTTTGGTATTAATGTACTAACGGTGTGCTAACAGTGTATTAACATTCATTGTACTAATCTAGAGTTATTGGATATCGATGTCTTAATTTTTCGCCATTTTTCGTCCTTTTTCGCCATTTTTCGTCTTGGTATTTTTCTTTTTTCTTTTTATTTTTTAGTTTGGCGCTTATTACCCTTACACCTTTGCACCTTTACGCCTTAATGTCTGTACTCGTATTAAGTGAAACAAAATTTTGCTCCTAAAAACGGTGGGCTACATGCGCTTTAGGTAGAGCATGGCTACTTAGGTTTTAGTTCAAGTTCTTTATTGTAAAGCTTTTAAATCCTCAGCCGAAAGGTCCAGATCTTCCCAAGAAGCTGAGCCTGGATCAAGATTGATCGTCGGATCGATAAGCACTTTGTTTTGGGAAGCTCTAGGGTGCTTAGCCGCTTTGTCTAAAATCTTAAACTTGTTTTGTAAGCGCTTTTGTTCTTCTTTATCTGTGATACGGCGTGGTTCATTAAAGCTGATGCCGGTTTTCTTTAAGAATTCCATGATGGTTTTGCTACTAGAGGCAAAACCAATTTTATGTTTGCCATACTTAGAACCTAACGTATTGATCCCGATAACTTCGCTATCGGTATTATAGAGGGGGCCACCACTGTTACCTGGAGAGATGCGGGCAGAGTGTTCAGTCATTGGTACGTAATAATTTAGTTTTTGGAGCTTAAATTTCATGAAGCCGGTTATTTTACCTGTGGTTAATGATTCGTGTAGATAGTCAGCTTCAAGGCGATTTCTGATTTTACGGTTACCGCTTTGACTTTTAGGGTTTAGCGTGAAAAAGAGCAGGGGATTGGCTTTAACGGTGCGATCGTTGTCAAAGGCGGCTGGAAAGCCACTCGCAATGACGGTACTGCCCCTTTTATAGTTTGAGCTAAGCACTACCGGTTCTAAACTACCTAACAGGCCTGGGGTATTGATGGCAATAACGCTCATATCAAGCTCGGGGGAAGCTAGAAGTACAGACGCTTCGACCGTGAAAATGATGTTTTTATGGTCGAGCCATCCAATGGCTAATCGGTCAATGGTTTTAACAATGCGGTCTCCGGTAGTTTTGCAAACTTTTTGGATATCTCTACGGTTAAGGTCTTCTTCAATCACATGGTTATTAGTTAAAAATTGACCTTTGTAATTCAATAAAAAACCAGAGCCTGTTGAGTTGGCGATGTAGGAGCAAACTTTTTTATTTTTTAAATAGATATCATAAGCTCTAAGCGCAAAGACGCGGACGGTGGAGTGGCCCTGCTTAAATTCAACGTTGTAATTCTTTTCTACGGTATACGCATAGCTAGGAGTGGAAATAAAAAAAGCAACCAGCATAATTAAGAGGCTTACATAAGAAGTCCGCTTTAATAAAATAGTGTTGGGCCACTGATAAAACATGAATATATTGTCCAATGTCTAATATCTAATATTATGGTGGTGGAGGATTTTTTCTTGGAGAACCAATTCTTAAGCTTTTTTAAAGCTTGCTTAACAAGAAAGAGCTCCTTGAGGTTTTTAATTTTTTTAATTAGCTTGAGGTAGTATGGCTCATTTAGGGAGGTTTAGATAATAAGTTCGCTTTTAGGGCCTTGCTTTTGCTGACTTGTTTTATCGAAACTTTTTAATCAAATCCTTTTTAGCGAATTTTTAGTTACTTAAGCTAATTACTTAAAATTATAACGACCTCATGCATTGTAGTATTTGTTTAGATTACGGTATAGACACGATTGTTAGAATTGAGCGCTTTGAGTGAATTAACTCAAAGTTTTAGCTATAATTTGTTTTTATGTATAAAGTGAGAGTTCTTCTTTATTTTAGCTTTATGTGTTTGTTTGGCTTATTTTTAGTAGACCGCAAGCAACAAGATTTTAGAATTTAATCAAAACCAACAAACAAAGTTAATAGAACATTTCTCAAAACAAGTTTTAAAAAAGATCATTAAGTTTTAAGTTACAAGTGGACTTGTAACTTAAAACATATCAAAACATTAGGAGAATGGTTATGAACCCATTAAAAAATATCAAACGCCACGCTAGAGGTAAATTGTTGGTCTGTGGGGTTATAGGGACTTTATTCCTTGTGGGTTGTGCCTCTTTTTCTTTTGAATCAAATCTTGACCCTAGTGGTATTGCCCAATATTTTAAAGTGGCCGAAGTTAAGTCCTACACTGATGAAGAATTGATGAATTTAAACTATGAAGAATTAGGTACAGTTGAAGGGTTAGATTGCCGTATTGATGCTAATGCAGGAACCCCACGTACTGCTGACGCTAAAGAAGATGCGCGCAAACAAGCAGCAGCCAAAGGGGCTAATGGGATTGTTTACTCCAAATGTGTGCATTTTGAAAATACTCCAGCTTGTGCTCAATCTGTAAGTTGCTATGGCCGTATGGTCTATGTGCAGGAAGATTAAGGTTCTACATGAAAGAATTTGCCTCCGAATATCTCATTAAACCGATTGCGGTTATGGAAAGTCCTTTTAGAACAAAGTTTTCCGTGCCTAGACAAAGTGCTTTGGTTAAAAATGGCCAATTTAATATTCGGCTGTTGCCACCATACGATACGGTGCAAGCGGTTGAAGGGATAACGCAATATTCACATTTATGGGTGACCTTTGTGTTTCATGAAGTTGACGGTAATCGACCTTTTGCCCCCATGGTGCGTCCACCTAGACTTGGTGGGGATGCCAAGCTTGGGGTCTTTGCTACTCGTTCTCCTTTTAGACCTAACCGTTTAGGTTTATCTTCAGTTCGGCTTTTAGGAGTGCGCCAGGAACAAGGAGTTATTAGGCTTGATATTGCGGGGGCTGATTTAGTCAATGGGACCCCGATAGTGGACTTAAGACCATATATCGCCTTTACTGATTCTATTCCTGACGCCGATAGTGGCTTTGCGCAAGAAGAACCTCCGCGCGTGTCAGTTCAATTTTCGGCGCAAGCGGAACTTGAGCTTAGCCAAATAAAAATCCCTAAATTTAAGGAATTTATTGTGGAGATTTTAGCGCAAGACCCACGTCCCGCCTATAAAGGCAGAAGGGAACAAGAAGGTCGGGAAACGGTTGATGCTAGGGAGTATGGCACAGAGCTTTACGACTACGATGTACATTGGCGCGCTTTAGCTGATGGGATTTTAGTGACAAGATTAAGCCCGCGCAGTTAAGCATAAGCGGTTAAAGTTAGGTCTAAATATGTAGTGTTAGCTAGATCTTTAGACCTATTTTTTTAGGCGTGCGTTTAGGTGAAACTATGTTGCTATTAGCTTTTAGAGGGCTTATGTTTAGTTGCGTGTAAAGCCTCTTTGAGCGCTGTTTCAATATCCGGGCAACAAAACCTGTATCCGGTTTTAATGAGCACTTCAGGGATAACTTGCAAACTTTTGGTGATGGCAGGGGCTAACTTTCCTTGGGTTAAGGTGAAGATCCTAGGTGAGAGTTTAAGAGGTGTTTTTTTACCTAAGGCTTTAGCTAAGTTTTTAGCAAAATCATTAAAGGCGCAACCTTCAGGCGAAGTTAAATTGACAGGACCTTTTATTTCGGGGGTCCGAATAATATGGGCAATAGCTCCTAAGACATCATTGATGTCAATCCATGGCATCTCGATAGGTTCCCCTTTAATGGTAAAGCCTAAACCACGTTTAAATATTTTGGCCATTTGGGTAAAGAAGTTACTATCAGGAGCGATGACGTTCCCCAGTCTTAAAAGCACGGTTCTCGTAGGCGCAGTCTTACAGCCTTCCCACACTGCGTTTTCCCAGTTCATGGCGAGATTAGCAATGTAGTCGCCACCTAGTTGAGGTGAATTCTCGGAATGACTTTCAGGGGAGGCGCGATAGATCCCACTTGCGGAAGCACTGATAAAAATGTGGGGGAAGAGATTATATTTCTTTAATTGCCCACAAAGGTTTTTGGTGTATTCAAGGCGGGAACTTTCGATCTCCCCGTAAAGACGTAGGGAAATAGGGCCAGAGATGATAGGAGCGCCGGCTAAGTTTAGGATGATATCTGGTTTTGGCGTGTGCTCATCGATATAAGACAGTATCGTAATGGATTTTTTAAATTTACTGTAAATATGCGCTGCAGTTTTAGGATGAGTCGTCAATAAGGTGAAGGTAAGATTTTTATTGCTCTTAAGCATGCTATGTACAAAGTGACGGGCAATGCAACCTGTGCTTCCTGTTAATAGTACGTTCATAGCGGTTCCTTAAGGTGTATTTATACGTTAGAGCAAAATGAGCTTAATTTGTAATTATGGTAAACGTTTATTTTTTAAGTGGCTTACAGGAAGCAACGCTTTAATAAATAAGGCATGACGTTTCCTAATTCTACAGTATGCATGATAAAGTTGCTAATTTTGTCATTCTATATTGTGCTATGTACTAAATTTTAAAGCATAATCGGCGCACATCTTGCTGAGAAGTCGTGTGTTTGGCCAATTCAAAATTGATAAGAAAAATAAAATAGAAAAAAGAAAAGACTAAAAGGATAAAAAACTGAAAAACTGAAAAACTGAAAAACTGAAAAACTGAAAAAGATAGGACCGACCAAAACAGGAAGAATATGGCAAGGTGCCGGAAAAAGTTTTTTAAGTTAGCAAAAAGGCTGTTTACTAGGTAAACAGCCTTTAAAAACAAATTAAGTTATAAGCCTAACTATTTAAGCTTTAGACCTAAGGCTTAAGCCTGAGCCGCCTGGATAGCAGTGATGGCGATGGTGTATACGATATCGTCAACAAGCGCACCACGAGACAAGTCGTTTACAGGCTTTCTCATACCCTGGAGCATAGGGCCGATAGATACGAGGTTAGCTGAACGCTGTACTGCCTTGTAGGTAGTGTTACCAGTGTTAAGGTCAGGGAATACGAATACGGTAGCCTTACCTGCAACTGGTGAGTTAGGAGCCTTAGAAGCAGCAACGTTAGCCATAATAGCAGCGTCGTACTGAAGCGGACCGTCGATAACGAGGTCTGGACGCTTTTCTTTAGCGATAGCGGTTGCTTCACGTACCTTATCTACGTCTGCACCTTTACCAGAAGTGCCGGTAGAGTAAGAGATCATAGCTACGCGTGGTTCAATACCGAAAGCCTTAGCAGTGTCTGAAGACTGGATAGCAATTTCTGCAAGTTGTTCAGCGGTTGGATCTGGGTTTACCGCACAGTCACCGTAAACGAGAACCTGATCTGGAAGCAACATGAAGAAGATTGAAGATACGAGGGATGAACCTGGAGCAGTCTTTAGAATCTGGAATGGAGGACGAATAGTGTTAGCGGTAGTATGTACAGCGCCTGAAACCAAACCGTCAACTTCATTGTTTTCGATCATCATGGTGCCAAGGTAAACGTTGTCTTCGAGGAGTTCACGGGCTGCTTCTTCAGTGAGGCCCTTAGACTTACGAAGTTCAACGAGACGTGGAACATAGTTTTCACGGGTAGAAACTGGATCGATGATCTGTACGTTTTCACCAAGAACTACGCCTTGCTGAGTAGCGATACGTTGGATTTCTTCTGGGTTACCAAGAAGAACTGGGGTAGCGATGCCACGAGCAGCACAGATAGAAGCAGCCTTAATGGTACGTGGTTCATTGCCTTCTGGAAGCACAATACGCTTCTTAGCCGCACGAGCCATTTCAGTGAGCTTGTAACGGAAAGCTGCTGGGCTGAGGAGACGTACGCGAGAAGTGGTTTCAGAAAGAGACTTGATCCAAGACTGGTCGATGTTACCAGCTACGTAGTCAGCGATGTTGTTGATACGTTCAACGTCGTCGGCTGGGATTTCAATGTTGAAGTGCTGAAGATCGATAGCAGTCTGCCAAGTGTGATCTTCAGTTTGCATGATTGGAAGGCCAGTAGCAAAAGCTTGCTTACAAAGCTCTGCAACTTGTTCGTTGAGATTGTAGCCACCAGTTAAGAGCAAAGCCCCAATCTTAGTCCCGTTCATAGCTGCAAGAGCGATTGAAATGATGATATCAGAACGGTCGCCAGAAGTTACGAGAAGAGCAGATGGCTTGATGTATTCAACCATGTTTTGTACATCACGAGCACAGAAAACAACTTCGTTAAGACGACGGGTGTTGATTTCGCCTGCGTTAATTACTTTAGCGCCTAAATAAGTAGCTAAGTCGCTTGCTCTAGCAGCATTGAGCTGTGGATTCCATGGGATAGTAGCTAATACTTTAGTTACGCCTTCGAGGTTGAGTTCCTTAAGATCAGCAGTTGGAACGCCGATTTCAAGCTGAGTAGGAACACCATGAGCGTCAACGTTAGCGCCAACCTTGTTGATGATGCAACCGATAACACGCTTTTTGATAGCATCAGAAACGCTATTGCAAGCAAGTTCAAGACGGTCACGAAGGTCAGTAGTGCTACCGTTACCAGGTTGGGTTACAAAAATAATATCAGCGTCAATACCACTTGCGATATCAGTGTTGATAGAGTCAGCAAATGGATGCTTTTCGATTGGTACGAGACCTTCAACTACAATTACATCAGCTTCGCTAGACTGAGCGTGCTTTTCGTAGTTAGCAATGATTTCTTCAAGAAGAGTAGACTTATCGCCTGCGCTCATAAGGCTTTCCATATGAGATGCGGCAATTGGTTCTGGAAGGTCGAGACCTGCAGCGGCCTTGATTACTGCGGTGCTAGCTTCTGGGCCGTTGTATGAAGGCTTAGGCTGAGCAACTGGTTTGAAGAAACTAACTTTTACGCCTTCGCGGGCAATGGCTCTTACGAGACCTAAGCTGATGGAGGTAACTCCAACCCCGGTGCCAATCGGGATAAGCATTATTGTGTGTGCCACTTTCGGTAACCCCTTTCTACTTTTTGTAGATGTGTAGAATAGATTCAGAAAAATAAATCAACTGCTTATGGTGAGCAGTTGCTGTTATGACCATTAAGAATGGTTTATTCAAATGGTTTTAAACAGAAAACTTGAATGATGGGCGTGCGCTCCGGTAGGAGTGTGCGTCCGAACCGTTGTCATTTTACTCCTGCCGTCCGTAAACGGCAAACATAAAGGCAGGTAAAATGGGACTTTGGTAATGAAGTAGCGTTTAATGTGACATCCTCCCCCATCTATAGAGGTGGGGGACTTCTTGCCGAGTTCAGTTAAAAGCTTAAAAATTGGGGTACATGCAAAATTTGACTCGGTTCACGAATTCAAAGGGGGATGAAAATAGCCTTGTGAGATATTTGCCATATCATGTGTAAGCCTCTTGTGAGAAAGTATGTCGGAAAATTTAGAAAAATATTTTATTAAACCCTTGTTTTACAAGGGTTTAATTAACTCTTACAACTTGAAAAAGACTTAATGAGTGATAAACTTAACAATATTTTGTTTGACTTGCGGATATCATATTCCACAAGGACAAGGATGTCTAAAGTTGCAAGGATGCAAACATGAAATAATGCGCAGGATGCATATTTAGGCAGGGATGCCTCTTCTTTTCTATTTTTTTTGTTTGTTTCATGAAGCAAGGATGCTTCAATCCATACTAGCAAAGGATGTTGGGTGGAGCTTGTGGCAGGATGCCACTTTGGTTGAAACAAAGTGCGTCAAGGATGACGCTTACTTTCTGATTTATCTAAATGCTTTGGGCTTATTTTGAGTTGGGATGTGACTTGAAGAGCTAATGACTTGAAGAGCTAAGAAGTTATTTTCGATTCTTTTTTTATTTTTGGTTCAATTTCTCCTTTTTTTTTCATTTCAATTTTTCCATAGAGAAATCACGGCACTTACATTTGCATTTTTAGTTTTTAAAAATGCATATCCAAACCACAAACTGACTAAATTTTAATGAAGTGTACTGCGTTAAATGTAATTCTATTGCCCACAAGAAAACTTGTTTTTTAGTGTTTAAAGTGCGGAGATTTTTCATGGTTGTTAGGATTATTATGATTGAATGTTTAGACCTAAAAAGCTCCAAGTGTCATGATTGTGAACTTAAAGGTGTTTTGGGGGCATTGGCTAAGCATCTTCTTAATTTAATACTCGCTAGCTGAGAATATCGAGACAGTTGAATGTTGAGAATATCAACCTAATCGAATGTTGAGAATATTTGCTCAATTTTGCTGTTGGCTTTTATACTTACCTAGGTCTTTACTTGTTTAAAGGTTAAATGAGAAAATATAGTTGCGACTATATTCGAGCTAGAACTTGAGTTTTGGGGCAGAAACTAAAAAGTTTTTGATTAGATTGTTTTAGATTTGATAAAAGCCCCAAAAACAATCAAAGCCTAAGGTAACTTAAGGAGAAAGGAGCGGTTGGGTGAGCATTTTTGATAGCATTACAGATGGTTTAGACTACGGGTGGAAAGTGTTGACAGACCAAGAAGTTCGTCTTGGGGTCACGGGGCTATCTCGTGGGGGAAAATCTACTTTTATCACCTCTTTAGTTAGCTTAGTTTCTCATTTTGGCCAAGAAAGCGCAGCTCCGTATTTAACTAGATTACAGTCTTATGCTGATGGCGATTTGATTTGTGGTGGCGTGGCGCGCCAACGTGATTTATCAATCGGTTCATTTCCTTATAGCGAAGCTATGGGATCTTTATTAAAAGATCCTCCTGCCTGGCCGGCAGCGACCTCCGGTGTTTCTGAGATTCGTCTTGAGTTAAGACGGCGCACACACGGTACTTTTGGGGGCAATAAAATGAAGAGCCTATACTTGGATATTTGGGATTATCCAGGTGAATGGCTCATGGATTTGATGCTTTTAAATCTTGATTATGAAGCGTTTTCTAAAAGCGTAAAGGAACATTTAACCATCGCCGGTACAGCGGCTATGGCTACTGATTGGATTAACGCTGTGGCGGCAATGGATCCAGATGGGCCATTGATTACGGACACGTTAAAACACACCGTAAGCTTATATACCAAATGGTTGATGCGTTGTAAGGACCAGGGGTTAGCTTACGTAGTTCCTGGGAGATTTGTGTTACCGGGGAATTTAGCCGGGGCGCCAGTTTTGGAGTTTGTCCCATGGCTTGGTAAGGAACCTAAAGATCCAACTAATCACCACTCCTTATATGGGGAAATGCGGACCAGATATGAAGCTTATCGCAAGCAAGTAGTCGGGAAGTTTTATGAAGATTGTTTTTCAAAGCTTGACCGCCAAATTGTATTGCTCGATTGCTTACAAGCTTTAAGAGGTGGTAAAGAAACGTATGCGGATATCAATTCGGCCTTAGAAATTTTATTACGCAACTTTAATTATGGGGATAGTGGGTTCTTGTCGCGCTTATTTGCCCCAAGGATTGATAGAGTTTTGTTTGCAGCGACTAAAGCTGATTTAGTAACAAACGATATGCACGCTAATATGCTCTCACTTCTAAAATCCATTGTTGGTCAAGCCGTTACTAAAGTGAGAGGTGAAGGTAGTCGGTGCGAATATGCCGTGATTTCAGCGATTAAATCAACTAAATGCATGTATTTTGAGAATCGGGATTTTAAAGGGCAAGTATTGACCACTGATTACGCCGACGATGGCGCGTATTTCCCAGGGACGGTGCCTGCAATTTGGACTCCCCAAAATATGACCTTCTTTCAGGAGAATTTTAAATTAAGAGCTTTGCGTCCGCCTAAGATTATGCCAGGTGAGGCTATTCCATGCATGAATATGGATTTAGTGCTTGATTACATACTAGGAGACAAACTATGAAAAAAATAGATGAATTGCGTCCTGGGATGGAGTTTTCAACAGCTGAGCTTAGCGGGAGTTCTAAGGATAAAAATAATGGCCCTACTTTAGGGACGGGAGCTAGTTCTTTTCAAAGTCAGACTCAATCTTCAAAAGCTCAAGATAAGACTAACGAGGATGGTGATTTTAAGCCTGAGTCTAAGGTTTTTGGGGTCAAAGAGTTTAAGCCTAATATGGCCACTGGACTTGATCCATTGATGCAAGCAGGTTTTGAGGTTAAGGATGATACATCTGCTAAGTGGCGAGAGCTTGATGCGCAGGATGAATTAGGTGGGGATTCAACTTTAGACTTACTTGATGAAACTACATATAACGAAACTCGGGAAGAAGTAGTCGCCAAAACTGGTTTGGGGTGGCTCTTTTGGTTGCTTTTAGGGGTGGTGCTTATCGGCGGGCTTGAGGCCTGGCTTTTTGTTTCTGCTTTATGGCAATCAACCCCCATCTTAGGGTTAGTTGCGGTTGCGCTTTCAACTGTTATTATCGTGTGGCTTATCGGCGTGATGTGGCGTGATCTTAGAGCGGTCATGTTCTTTAAAAGAACAGACGCTAATCGCCTTGAATACCAACGTATAGTGGCAAGTGGTACCGGGGCGCAAGCTTTAAAAATGGTGGCCTCGATGGCTAAAGTATCAGGAGTTTATGGTAGCTCTGAATGGGAACGATTTAGGACCAAAGTGCAAGACCATTATGATGCTTTAAGTGTCTTTAAGCTTTATGAACGCATGATTTTACGGGCCCAAGATGAGGCGGCACGGCGTATTATTGTGCGTACGGCTGCTGAGACAGCGGTGGTGGTAGCACTAAGTCCTTTAGCTTGGTTTGATATGCTAACTGCTCTTTTTCGGACCGTAAGAATGGTGCGCCGGATATCTGAAGTCTATGGGATGAGATTAGGTTTTGCAGGACGAATTAGATTGTATCGCCGTGTCCTAAAAAATCTCATATTTATTGGCGCTTCCGAATTACTTACGGACGCAGCTGCAGATTGGCTTGGAGCGGGAGTTGCCGGAAAACTCTCGGCTCAGCTTGGTCAAGGGGTGGCAGCAGCTATTTATTCATGTCGCTTAGGGTATTTAACAGTAAAGGAGTTGCGTCCTTTAGAGCTGGATCGGGAGGTTTTATCGCTAGCTATATTAAGACGTGATGTTTTAGCGAATAATAGCTTTAGACGTTTATGGTTAAATAGTGTTAAAAAAGGACGTTAATAAAGATGTACAAGCAACTTGTAGCGGGACGTAAACTTTTTCAAGTGTGGCCACGCGAAGCTAAATTAAACATGGTTTTTGTGGCGGGATATTTAGTAAAGGTGCTTGAATTTGCGAATCGCGCCGTGCCGATGGCAGTTGCGTTTTTAGGGGTATGGTACTTTCTTATGTATCGTTATTACCCAGAAGCTCCGCGTCTTATTGCGTGGCCAGCTAGTGTAGCTTGTGTTTTGTTTCTCTTGTTTTTGCCTCTTTTGGGGTATTTTAAGTTAGGGGTTTTTGCCCTAGAAACTTTAAATGACAAACATTTAGCTTGGTACCATTTGGTGTGTAAACGTTTTAGTTTAGAACCTGTGGCTAAGCCTACTTATTTAGTTATGGCGCAAACGGTTGCTAAAGTTTTAAAACAAGAACAAGTTGATCGTTCATTTTTAGATGAGATTTAAAAACAAATTTATCTAAAATCTCCAAGAAGACTCCTTCCTCTTTAGGTGGGAGATGAATTGGTTTTTGGCTCTTACTTCTTTTGAGCTTAAATACATGATAATATCCGATTTTCGACAGTTGTTGTAATGTCTAATACCGCTAAGCCTTATCGGTAAACGGTTAGCGGTTATGATGCTTTTTTATCCTCTTGATACATTTCAGGGGCTTCTTTAATTTTTTTTAAAATATTTTTTAGGGTATCTTTCATTACTACCTGCTGACCGAATTGCTCCATATCAAAGATCTTAAGAAGCTCGCTAATGATTTCACTATTGTTGTAGCTAGGCATAAAAGCCTGACCTTGTGATACACTCACTAGTTCAATGTCTTTTATTGCTTGTAATAACTCATCAACGGTGTACTTTCCATTAGGATATCTATCATGCGGTCCTGCTTGTAGAGCGATTTTTCGTTCAAGACCTCTAATAAGAACTAAAGTCATAAAACAGATAATAAAATGAGCAATAATACGGGAGTCCTTATTGTGATAGAAAGGGCGAGACTTTAGGTTTGTTTTCATAATTCTAAAGTACTCTTTAATCTCCCAACGTCTTGCTCCAATAGCAGCAATTTGCTGTGTTGAACACTCCTCTTTAAAGAGGTTGGTTGCATTACAGTAAAAGCCATCAAACTTAGTATCCTTATCAATCTTTTCTTGATTGATTTTTGCAGTAGTTTTGGTAGCTTTTTTACCATCCTTGGTTTGATGTTCTTGTGTTAATAAGCTTCTAGGGGAATTCTCATGTTCTTGCTTGTAAGAGCTTGTTTCAATCATCTTTTGAGCACGTTTAATCTTTCGTTCACGAAGTGCTCTCATGTAGTCTTGATATTTGAGAGAAAAGGTTACAATCAATCGTTGATCTAAACCGTTTTCAGCTATGGTTCTTTCCTTATAGAAACTCACATTATAAAACTCGTCGCGATTATCCTCGTTTAAATTATCTAAAGAGAAATTATTTACAGTTACAGGTTTGCCTGAACTGCGATCAATATAAGTCCAAGCATTAGGATCAAGAGCCCATTCTTGAAGGTTAGCTTTTAGTTGCTTAATAGATTGCACATAGACGTAATGTCTTTGACCTCTAAGACCAAATTGAACTAAAGGATCTGTTTCAATGGTGCAGTTATTGAATTGTCGATTATCAAAGGTTGATAGACCACAATCTGCGCATACAACAATATCTGTTTTAGAAAAGTTTTTTATAAGCTTTTTTTCAAGAGGTTTCATAGAAGGTTTTTCGCTTTCATTACCAGCAAAAACATTAATACCTAGAGGAACACCATCTCCATCCATGAATAAACCTAATTGCACAATAGGATTAGGTCTGTTTTCCTTAGATTTACCATACTTGCGTAGGGTATGCTCTTGGTACCATTCTTCCGATTTTCCCTTTACATCGCAATCCTCAAGCTCTTTTTCAGTAAAGAAGTTGGTGCAGTCATAGTAGAGTCTATTAACATTTCTTTTTAAAGTCTTATTTGAGTAGTAATAGAGCCTATCTTGAATTAGATCATAATGCTCTGCAATTAAATCCATAGCTCTGTATATATGTTGAACTTGAACATTAGGACACTCAAGCATTTGGTGTTGAACTTTATTACTAAGACTTAATTTAGAACTAGGTGAAAGCACTCTGCCAAAAAGCATAGCTTTAAGCACCTTATTTAAAGAGAAACCCTTTACATGAGGGTGTTTAGCTTGAATTTCACTACAAATATTAGCAATACCAAACTCATGGTAAATTTTTTCTAAAACTAAATACCCTGCATTATAGGTAAGAGCTTTTTCATCCTTGGGTAAATTTTCTGCAAGCTTAATGGAGATAGTTCTGCAGCTTTTACTTTTAATCCTTTCCTCTTCAGCTTTCTTTGTTTCAAGGTACTGTCTGCACCACAGTTCGGCATCCTCGACACCATAAGTTTCTTTAATATGTTTTTCAGTACCAAGTTTTTCAATTACCTTAGTCTTAACCTTGCCATCTAAACCACGGAAGGAGTCGATAATGTAATAACTGCAAGCATTTTTAGTTCTAGAAACAGATAAGCGCATAAGTCTAAACCACCGAAAAATTACAATGCTTATATAATAACGCATTATAGGCATTACAACAATATATTTATAACTAATTTTAGGCGAAAAATAAGGTGCATAAGCACCTTGCGATTATTTGAGAAAACTAACTGTCGAACTTCCGGGGTTTTTGCCCTAGAAACTTTAAATGACAAACATTTAGCTTGGTACCATTTGGTGTGTAAACGTTTTAGTTTAGAACCTGTGGCTAAGCCTACTTATTTAGTTATGGCGCAAACGGTTGCTAAAGTTTTAAAACAAGAACAAGTTGATCGTTCATTTTTAGATGAGATTTAAAAACAAATTTATTTAAAGCTAGAGGCTTACTAATTAGTGCACTTCTGGATGATACTGTAACAAAATATTCTTGATTCTAATTAGTGATTCATGAGTTGGCGGTTCGATGCCTTCAAGCTGATATGGATCGTTGAAATAAGCCCACTTATGTTTGCCCATTTCGTGGTATGGTAAAAGTTCTACTCGTTCGACGCAATCGCCTAGTTCCTTAATAAAAGCCCCCATGGCATGTGCGTTTTCGTCGCTATCGGTCCAGGTCGGAACTACGACTAAACGGGCCCAAATCTTTTTACCGATCTTTTTAATGTAACGGGCTAATTCGAGAGTGTATTGATTAGTGCGCCCCGTAAGTTTTTTATGTACTTCGTCGTCCATGCATTTTAAGTCTAGGAGGAAAGTATCGGTTTCATTTAAGAGGGCCACAGTGTCATCAGTGTAGTTTCTAATGTACCCGTTGGTGTCTAAGCAGGTGGTAAAGCCAGCTTTATGCACTTCTTTAAATAATTCAGTGACGAATTTTGCTTGAATAGAAGCTTCCCCGCCAGATGCAGTAACGCCACCACCGGTAGCATTAAAGAATGGAGCGTAGGTGACGATTTCATCCATAAGTGATTTTACGGTCACGATATTGCCAGCTTTGAGGTCCCAAGTGTCGCGGTTGTGACAGTATAAACACTTCATGTTACAACCTTGGAAGAACACGATAAAACGAATCCCTGGGCCGTCTACAGCCCCACCTGTTTCAATAGAGTGAATTCTTGCCGTTAGAGTGCCTTCTGGAATATTGCTTGGAACTTGTAGATTCATGGCGCTGAGTTGAGCGGCGGTAGGTTCCAATTTTTTAGGAATTGATTCTGTCATAAAAGCCTCTTTGCATCATAAATTAAGGAATGGGGCGGTCTATTGACTATGCTTATGTTTTTGGGGTTTGGTTACTTAAGAACCTAAAACTCACCATTAACTAAAAGTTTTGTAAAAAACTAAAGTTAAAGTAAACGCATGGTCAGGGCGAAAATGTTTAACGAAGTCATTGAAGTAATATAAGTCTTCACTTAGTTTTACCTAATTTTAGGTGGCTAAGCTTGCATTAGGTATAAGACAAGACGACCGTTTAACAAAATTATAACCTGTCGTGTTTCTTTTGGTAATAAAGGAACGTATGAGTTGTTTATATTTGCTGTATTTGGAACCAAGAAAAAGGTTCGTTACAAGAAAAAGCATAGAGCATAGTCAATAGAAGCAGTAGATGCGTAACCGTAGGTGGGTGATAGCAGGTGGCTAATAGCAAGTGGTTAATAGCTGATAACGAGGACGAAAATTTGGTTGGCCTCGATAAAGACTACTTAAATATTATGTAAGTGCTAGAAGATGTGGGCGCTCTCTCAATCAATATATCTTCAATATATCCATATATAATGGGGGAGAAAGATTGAGATACATGTCGATCATGAAAACGATCACAAAAATGCATGAGAATGTGAAAGTTAAAATTCAAAAACTGTAATAAAGTTACACGTTATTTTGCGAATAAAATTTGAACTGTATATCCAAAAAACCAAGAAAAGGTGATTTGTTTTGCAAAAAATTGACCAAAATTTAACCAAATAATTTTTGATAGCGTTTTCTGAAAATATTTTCAAGGTCAAGAAAATGTTTTCATGACATTTTTATGAAAAATAATTACAAAAATAATTGTAATTAAATCGAAATGTGGTATTATGACAACTGTGGAAAGCAGATAAGCTTCCACCAAACAAGATTTTAAAAAGAGTTGCAGTTGTAAAACGAAGTTAAGCCCAAGGCAAAACTAAGTGCTAGCGATTCTTTAGGAGGATGACAGTATGAAGAACTTAATTAACATGTTTATGGTAAGCGAAAAGGCAGAAAAGACTCTTCCACCATACACCCGTAGCTATCACTTCACTTACGTTAAGTAGGTTTAACGATAACGGATGCTTCATAAGGCTTGAGAGTCTATAGTTTTAGTCCTAACGCATAAAGCCTTGTACAAACAAGACAAAAAAATAAAAAAGCACCGAACAATATAATAAAACGGAAAAAAAGTTCATCAAGAACTAAAGTTCACTAAGAACTAGGTGCTAAACAGACAATAAGGGTACAGTAAAATGAAAAAGTTATTTAATAAGTTAAGCGGTCTTAATTCACTTCCACCGTTTACCAAAAAGTATAATTTCACTTATGTGAAAAATGACAGCACCTACGAACTCTAGTTACCAGTTCGATTAGGAAAACTGATTTGTAATTTGTAAGCTTGTAATCAAAACCCGGCCTAGCCGGGTTTTTACGTTAACGGCTTTAAAGATGAAACATCTATGAACAAGGCTTTATGAAAAACCTTGGGCGTACTTAAAAAATACTAAAAAATACAAGAAAAAGCCCCTCATAATAAGGCCAAAATCGCATCTGTCAGCTTATTTAAAAAAACGCTTCTTTATGATAGAATACGCGCAATTACAGTTTGGCCTAGCCAGATTGAGGCCAGCTCAATTGCTAGCTTAAAAATATATTAGAGCCACAGTTTTTAACTGTGACTAGCGTGAAAGCCTAACAATTTAAAATGCCACATAGGTAGAAACTGAATCTTGATGTGGTTAAAAGACTTGTTCGCGCTCTACCGAGATATTGTGCCACCACGAATTTAGCTCGTGCGTGAAGAGGAAAATAAATGTTAAAGCAATCAATTATCACCAAGCTTGAAACTCTCGAAGAAAGATTTGAGGAAGTACAGGCTTTGTTGGCTGATCCAGAAATTGCCAATGATCAAAACAAGTTCCGTGATCTCAACAAGGAATATGCGCAACTCGATACAATCGTTAAAGCTTTTAGAGGTTATCGTCAGCTTGAATCAGATCTTACTGAAGCTGAAGCGATGATAAATGGTGATGACGAAGAAATGCGCGAGATGGCAGCGGAAGAAATCGATGGCATCCGTGAAAATATTGCCAAATCTGAAAAAGACATCCAGATTCTACTTTTACCAAAAGACCCTAAAGACGATAACAACGCTTTCGTTGAAATTCGCGCTGGTACCGGTGGGGATGAAGCTGCAATTTTTGCTGGTGACTTATTTAGAATGTACTCTAAGTACGCTGAAAGGCGTAATTGGAGCGTTGAAATAATGAACTGCTCTGAAGGCGAACATGGTGGCTATAAGGAAATGATCTGTAAAATCTCTGGTGATGGGGTTTATGGGATCATGAAGTTTGAATCAGGCGGGCACCGTGTACAGCGTGTTCCTGAAACTGAAACCCAGGGCCGTGTTCATACTTCCGCTTGTACCGTGATGGTATTCCCTGAAGTGCCAGAATCAGAAGCTCCTGAAATTTTAGCTAAAGATATCCGTATTGATACCTTTAGAGCATCCGGGGCTGGTGGGCAGCACATTAATAAGACCGACTCTGCTATTCGTATTACCCACTTCCCATCAGGGTTGGTAGTTGAATGTCAGGACGAACGTTCACAGCATAAGAACAAGGCTAAGGCATTTGCAGTTTTGGCTTCTCGTTTAGCCCGTCTCGATGAAGAAAAGAAGATGAAAGAACAAGCTGAACAACGTCAGAGCATTTTAAGTTCTGGGGACCGTTCAGACCGTATTAGAACTTACAACTACCCACAAGGGCGTGTAAGTGATCACCGCATTAACTTAACTTTATACCGTTTAACTGAAATTATGAATGGCGATCTCGATGCCCTCGTAATGCCTGTAATTGAAGAACATCAGGCTAACATGTTAGCTGAATTGGCGCGTGAAGGTTAAGCTTAACTATTTAGTTTGTAGCTCAAACAAAGCTTACGCCCTAAACTTAGTTCAAGCGCTTTAGTTTTATAAAAAACTGCCGTATTTTCCTGTAACAGAGGAATATATGGCATTTTTTTTGTGATATTCTGTCAAAAAACGTAAAAATCCTTTGCTTATAGGCATTTGTTGATTTGTTGTTAAGTTTAAATTGCGTAAACTAAAGGTACGTGATGGGCAAGGCTTGTTTTATGCTTGCGATCCAAATTATAAAAATAATGTATAGGAGACCAAACCATGCAGATTGGAGTATTGTACCGAGAAATTGAAGCTTTGCTGCGGGTAAACTGTGAGAGCAGGGAAGTCTCTTCCATTGAAGCTTACTGTTTAGTATCCCACGTCATTAAGAAAGATAAATCTTTTTTATTAACTTACCCAGAATACGAAGTTAGTGTTTCAGATGCCGAAGCGGTGCGCGCGTTAGTGCGTCGTCGTCTTGATGGTGAACCTATTGCTTATATATTAGGGAGTCGTGATTTTTGGACCTTGACTTTAAAGGTCACTAAAGACACTTTAATTCCGCGCGCTGATACTGAAACTTTGGTGGAACAAGCTTTAGTGGAGGCGCAAAAATGGCTCCATGCGGGTCTCTCCCCAGAAAAACTTCGAATCCTTGATTTAGGTACTGGTAGTGGGGCGGTTGCTTTAGCTTTGAAAAAAGAATTGCCCCAAGCTATGGTTGATGCGATTGATTATTCAGAAGGCGCTTGTGCGGTGGCGCAGGAAAACGCTAATAACTTGAATTTACCAATAAAGGTATGGCGTAGCGATTGGTTTAGTGCCATTAAGGAACAACATCAATACCATATCATTGTTTCTAATCCTCCATACATTGCCGAAGGGGATGAACATTTAAGTAAAGGTGATTTGCGCTATGAACCAAGAACAGCTTTAGTTGCGCCAATGCGGGGCTTAAAAGATCTGTTAAATATCGTGCGTTTAGCTCCAAAATACTTAGTTAATGAAGGTTCACTCTTAGTTGAACACGGTTTTAATCAAGGTGGGGAGGTAAAATCTCTGTTCCATGATGCAGATTTTACAAGTGTTGAAACAGTGCGCGATTTAGGCCAAAACGAAAGAGTAACTAAAGGGCAGTATTTTTATAAAGCTTAACTTACAAGCTGTGTCATTAAATGTGTAAGAATTACTCTTAATTTTTTTAAGGTAAAAGAAAAAACATCAGCCCCTTCCTTACAAGGTGGTTTCTATATATCCGGCCGTGATTATGCTATAATCACGGCCGAATGTTTGGGCTTATAAAAAAATAGAAGGTTTGGGTCTTTTTAAACTCGAAATGTATCTCTAATCATTCACTAGATTTTTAAGGTTCGCACTTTAGGCGCGAAGCTAAAGGTTTGAGTTAAAACCTTTTACGGTTACTTAAACTAAAATAATTTTAGGTTTTTGGACCTAATCACGCAATAGATAGATTCAATAAGAAGTAAGACACATGGCAACTCAGGATTTTCTTTCGGAAATTAACAAGCGCCGTACCTTTGCGATTATTTCGCATCCGGACGCCGGTAAAACTACTATCACTGAAAAGGTCCTTCTTTACGGTCACGCTATTCAGCGCGCAGGGACTGTAAAGGGTCGCGGAGCTAACGGTTCTTTTGCTAAATCAGACTGGATGGAAATGGAAAAAGAACGTGGTATTTCGGTAACCACCTCTGTAATGCAGTTTCCATACAACGATTGCTTGGTTAATCTCCTTGATACCCCGGGCCACGAAGACTTCTCTGAAGATACTTACCGCGTGCTTACCGCCGTTGACAGCTGCCTTATGGTTATTGATGCGGCCAAGGGGGTCGAAGAAAGAACTCGTAAGCTAATGGAAGTTACGAGAATGCGTACCACCCCGATTCTAACTTTTATGAATAAGTTAGACCGTGAAACTCGTGATCCTATGGAGCTGATGGATGAAGTAGAAAAAGAATTATCTATCGTTTGTGCTCCTATTACCTGGCCAATTGGTTGTGGCAAAAACTTCAAGGGTATTTACAATCTCTATACCGATGAAACTTTCCTTTATCAATCAGGTCAAGGTTCTATTATTCAAGATAAGCGCATGATTAAAGGCTTGGATAACCCAGAACTTGATGCTGCGGTTGGTGAAGACTATGCGCAAGAATTACGTGACCAAGTTGAATTGGTGCGTGCCGGGGCGGCAGAGTTTTCAGAAGAAGATTTCCAAAAGGGTGATTTAACCCCGGTGTTCTTTGGGACGGCACTTGGTAACTTTGGGGTGGACCATATGTTAGATGGCCTTACCAAGTGGGCTCCTACTCCACAACCACGTATGACTGAAACTAGAGAAGTAAGCGCTAATGAAGATAAGCTTACCGGCTTCGTGTTTAAGATTCAGGCTAACATGGATCCTAAGCATCGTGACCGTATTGCCTTCATGCGTTTAGTTTCTGGTAAGTTTGAACGTGGGATGAAGATGCACAACGTGCGCACCGGTAAAGACATGAACGTAAGCGATGCTGTAACCTTTATGGCAGGTGATCGTGAACAGGCAAGTGAAGCTTATGCTGGCGATATTATCGGGCTACATAACCATGGCACCATCCAAATTGGTGATACCTTCACTCAAGGGGAAGATTTACACTTTGTGGGGATTCCTAACTTTGCGCCTGAACTCTTTAAGCGTATCCGCCTAAAAGACCCATTGAAGCAAAAAGCTTTGTTAAAGGGCTTAGTGCAGCTATCTGAAGAAGGGGCGGTTCAGGTATTTAGACCAATCATTAACAACGATCTTATCGTTGGTGCGGTTGGGGTTTTGCAGTTTGACGTAGTTGTATCTCGTCTTAAAAACGAATATAACGTTGAAGCTGTCTATGAACCAATCAACGTGAACACTGCGCGTTGGATTGAATCTGATGATGAAAAGGAATTAGAAGAAATCCAGCGTAAGGTGCCACAAAACATCGCACTCGATGGGGCTGATAACTTAACTTATATTGCGCCAACTATGGTTAATTTGAACTTGACTATGGAACGTTATCCTAAGATTAAGTTCTGTAAGACTAGAGAACATTAATCAAGTGCGAGTTAGCTTTGGTGAAGTGAAGGCTTTACCAAAAGCCAAGTTTGCTCTTGCAAAATTAGTAAGGTAAACCTAACTGAGCTAGTTAAAACCAAAAGTATAAAAGGAGGATTGCGATCCTCCTTTTTGCTTTGGGGCCGGCAAAAAGGAGGTGGGTCTAAGTTCTTGCTATTTTTTAGGGCGGGCGCGGGCCTAGTTTTAAGGATTGAGCTTAAAATAGAATTTGCACGGCTAGCTTAATTAAGTAAAGATGTTTTGGTATTTAAGCTTACCTCGAGGCCTTTTATATAGTGTGCCTTAAAGGGGCGTAACTTTAGGGTGGGTTTTAAGCCCACATTTAAGATTGGTGATTAAAGGAAGCATGGCGATGGTGGAACCTAGTTTTAAATTCATTGATACCCATATCCACATTGGGGCTCAAGAAGGCCAAGGGGCCCATGAATTATTAGCCCAAGCGCAAGCCTTAGGCCTTCATGAATTGTGGCTTCCGGCGGTTTCACTTGCTGACAGCAAAAGAAACCTTGAGTTAGTTGCGACGGCTCCTTTAGGCCTGCAATATTACCCTTTTGCCGGCGTCCATCCGATGGAGGCGATGGAATTTAATGAAGCTACATGGACTCAATATTGGGCGCAAGAGGGGGAGCGTTTTACTGGGATTGGGGAAATTGGCTTAGATAAAAGATTTTCAGTGCCGCTGGCGACGCAACTTGCGGTCTTTGATTACTTTTTTAGCTTAGCGTATCAAGAGCAATTGCCGGTTCTAATTCACTGTGTGGGCGCGCATAACGAACTCTTACATTATTTAAAAAGCCGCCACCAAAAGTTACCACGAGGCGTGATACATGGTGCGTGTGTGAGCGTAGAGACGGCTTTAAGCTATCATAAATATGGGTTTTATTTGGGCTTTGGGGCCGCATTTATGGCGCCTAATGCGGCTAAGGTTTTAGCCATGGCTAAAGCACTACCATTAGAGGCCTTGGTGACTGAAACGGATTGGCCCTATATGAATGGGGGCAAGGTGTCGGCTAACGGGCAAAGGCTACCATTTGGACCGCTAGATTTAACTCTGTTAATTAAGCTTTTAGCAAATATTCGGGGACAAGACGAAGTGGAGGTTGCGCAGGTCTTAATTAAAAACGCCCAAATGTTAAGAACCCGGGCGTAAAGGTGACATCCTCCCCCACCTATAGAGGTGGGGGCTTCTTGCCGAGTTCAGTTAAAAAATGCTTTTAGTGCTCTTCGTAATCGTGTTCGATCCTTTTAAAGAGTCGCGCTTGGATTTTATAAAGAGTTATATAGACTAATTTACTTAAACGGTTAGCTAAACAGAGGATAAAGAAAAATATAAAAGCCACCCACATTGGCAATTCCCCAAAACGCGCGTACGGCGTTTGCCCTTGGGTTGGCACAAATTCCGTGCGTAAGGTGGTTTCTTTGTTTTCAGGGATGGTTTTTACCACATTGCCTAAGCTATCGATAACGGCAGTAACCCCATTGTTGGTGGCACGTAGGATGGGTTTACGAAATTCCATAGCGCGCATTCTAGCGATATTTAAATGCTGGTATGGGCCATTAGTATTACTAAACCAGCCATCATTACTTACGGTCACAATGAGGTTGGTATCCTTGGTAATTTGGTGTCGCATTTCGCCACTAAAGATGATTTCATAACAGATGGCGGTTGCCACATTTAAACCGGAAGCGACGATGTTAGGTTGAATCTTAGGGCCACGCGTAAATGAGCTCATTGGCATATTAAAGATTGGGCCAAGCAATCTTAAAACCGATTCAAAAGGCACAAATTCCCCAATTGGTACTAAGTGACGTTTGTAATAGCGGTTACTCTGGCCAAATTCATAATGCATAGTATTAGCCCGATCCATGAGCCCCAAGCCTATAACGCCATTATAAAATGTTTCCTTTTGGTGGTCGTAATACTGCACCCCGGTGATAAGTGAGGTGTGGCTTGCGGCTAACTCGGCATCTAAGGTCTTAATTAAGTTTACGGCTTGGTTTTCAAGTACTGGGATGGCAGATTCGGGCCAAACAATTATCTGGGCATCTTTGTTTTCATCGAGGAGCTTAAAATAAGTCTTAAACGTTGGGGCTATTAGCTCAGGATTCCATTTGGTTTCAGTTGGAATGTTGCCTTGCATTAAGGCTGTTTTTACTGGGGTTAAATTATCGGTATAGACAATGGTGCCTAACCACAATAAAAGTCCGGTTAAACAAATAGGAGCAAAGAGATAGATTAGGCGTCTTTGGCGGATAAAAAGCGCCGTGGTAGCGGCCGCAAAGACTAAAGCCCAAGTGATGCCGGCGGCTCCGGTGAGAGGAGCTAGATGTCTAAAGATTGATTCTATTTGGGTGTAGGCAAGTGAACTCCAAGGGAACCCGGTAAAAAGCCACCCACTTAATTCTTCGCCAAGCACCCACATAATAGGGGTCACCAACAAGATGCGTCTAGTTGCTTGTTTTTTAAAACAAATATTGCCTAAGGCGATAAAGCCGGTCGGAAAGAGAGCTAAATAGGCGGCAAAGAGCAAAATGACGCCTAACACCAAGACCATAGGCATTTCACCATAACCGGCAAGCACTTGGTGTAACCAAAACAATGACCCCAAATTGCTACTTAAGGCGAAGCTAAAAACGATACCTGCGATAAGTTTAGTGCTATGAGACTGTAGCGATAACAGTATACATAAAGTCGTAATAGCGGCAAACGAAAGGTACCATAGATTAAATGGAGCATAACCAAAAACATTAACGATCCCGGCTAAAAAGGCGGAAGCTAAGAGGATAAGTGTTTTTGGGTAGGGAGAAGTATAGTTATACATGGAAGAGAAAACTCAAGGCCAATAAATCTTTGTGATTGTACCATATTGCGCCGCTGAGCGGGAGAGATTAGATAATTGAGCCAAGTGTTTGTTTGGCTAGGCGTAGTTTAGGTAGGTAGTTTGTTTAATAGGGATAGCTTAAGAACTTTGTGTATGAATTAGTTTAAATTGAACGATGACTTTTAAGCTTAAATGAGCTTTGACTATAGTTTAATGGCGCCTAAAAGGCGCCATGATAACAACTTAGTTAGAAAGCCAAAAAGTTTAAGAACCAAAAGTTAATCTTCTTCCTTTGGATTTACTTTAAGTTGGAGCAAATGGGTACAACGTTTATCGGCGATGACTACTTTAAAATCGAGATTGTCGATAGAGACAGTTTCGTTTTTAGTTGGTAAGTGCCCAAAGGCATGCATTACCACCCCGCCAATGGTATCGAATTCTTCGGTTGAGAATTCAGTTCCAAAGCGTTCATTAAAGTTTTCTACGGGGGTGAGAGATTTAACGTTGTAGACGTTAGGAGAAAGCTCGGTAATCTGTTCGGTTTCGTCGACATCATCATTATCGTATTCATCTTCGATTTCGCCTACGATAAGTTCAAGGATATCTTCAATGGTTACTAAACCTGAGACTCCACCGTATTCATCAACTACGATAGCCATGTGATAGCGGCATTGCTGAAAATCCTTGAGCAAACGGTCAACGCGCTTGCTTTCTGGAACGATGACCGCAGGTCGGACCACATCCTTTAGGGTGCTAGTGCTACTGTCGGTGTTGATGAAGCGTAAGAGATCTTTGGCTAACAAAATGCCTTCGATATGATCCTTGTCTTCGTGGATTACGGGGAAGCGTGAATGACCGTGGGTAATAACTTTGTCGATAGCATCAGCGATTGAGCAATCGGCAGAGATGGTTATCATTTGGGAACGAGGAATCATGATGTCACGAACTCTAAGTTCGCTTAAATCAAACACGCCTTCAAGCATGCCTTTGGTGTTTTCATCGATGATCTTACGTTCGCCAGCTTCGCTGATAATATCAGCAAGTTCGGAACGATCGCTAGGTTCGCCTTTGATAAGGTGAGTGATTTTTTCCAGCCAATTGTTATGGCGATGGTGGGAATTTTGCGGGTTAGACTGACAGGCAGACTCGTCGCTACTCATATATTTTAAATTACGGTTACTTACGTAAATCCGCTCCTGTGTTAAAAAGACAATCCATTATAATCGTAATGAAATAAAATCTAGGATTTTTTTTTATAAGAAACGGGGCTAGGCCCCGTTTTTTACATAAATTTAAAACCATTTACTTGGTTAAATTTAGATTTCGTCATCCTTGTATGGATCTTCAAAACCTAAACTCAACATGGTTTGAGTTTCAAGCGGTTCCATGATAGCTGCTTCTTCATCAGTAATGTGGTCATACCCTAAAAGATGAAGAGAACCATGGACTATCATATGCGCCCAATGAGCAGCTAAAGGTTTATGTTGTTCAAGTGCTTCGCGTTCCACAACGGCTTTACAAATAACGAGGTCGCCAATTAATGCGCCATAGCATTCTTCAGGTAATTCTTCTGGGTATTCAAATGGAAATGATAGCACGTTGGTTGGGCGATCTTTTCCACGATATTCAAGATCTAACTCATGGCTTTCGTCTTCTTCAACGATGCGCACGGTCATTTCAGCGTATGGCTTACGCGGTAAAATAGCGGCTTCAGCGTATTTTTGTAATTCTTCCGCTGTTGGTAAATTTTTAGTGTCGGCTACAGCGATTTGAAGATCAATATAAACCCCGTTTTCCGGTTGCTCTTCATCCATAGAGTCATCGGCACACAAATCTTGGGCGCTTTCTACATCATTGAGCTCTTCGTCTAAGAGTTCTTCTTTGTTTTCTGTTGTCATGTTTATTCCTTGAGGTTCTAGCTCTTGTTTACGCTTGAAAAGAGAGCTAAAAACTTAGTGTAATTAAGCTATTTGTAAAGCCAAGCTTACAGGCTTAGGCTTCTTGTTTTTTTAGCTTAAAAGCTTAAGAGCCAAAGTTTTCGTGCGCCTCTACGTTGGCGTTAGGAGTTTTATGTTCAGGGCTTACTTTGGCTTCTGAGCTTGCTTTTGCTTCTTGGTTTTCTTTTAATTCAGCGCGACGTTTATCAACTCGAGCTTTTTCGTCTTGGTCAAACTTTTCGTAAGCTTGCACAATGCGAGCCACTACCGGGTGACGAACTACGTCTGAAGAGGTAAAGAAGTTAAAGCTAATTTCGGGTACGTTAGCTAAAACTTCGATGACTTGCTTGAGCCCTGATTTAACATTGCGTGGTAAGTCTATTTGGGTAATGTCCCCGGTGATTACTGCTTTCGAGTTAAAGCCAATACGGGTTAAGAACATTTTCATCTGTTCAGTAGTGGTGTTTTGGCTTTCGTCGAGAATGATAAAAGAGTCATTGAGAGTACGGCCACGCATATAAGCAAGGGGCGCAATTTCAATTACTTGGCGTTCTATTAACTTTTCTACTCGTTCAAAGCCGAGCATTTCAAACAAAGCATCGTACAACGGACGGAGATATGGGTCGACTTTTTGGGATAAGTCACCAGGTAAAAAGCCCAGTTTTTCGCCAGCTTCTACAGCTGGACGGGTTAAGAGGATGCGGCGTATTTCTTGACGTTCAAGCGCATCTACTGCAGCTGCTACGGCGAGATAGGTTTTGCCGGTACCAGCAGGGCCGATCCCAAAGGTTACGTCATGAGTGACGATATTTTGAATGTATGCCGCTTGATTGTCACTGCGGGCTCTGACTAAGCCACGCTTGGTTTTAATATTTGAAGCTTTTTCCCCCATACGGTTAATTTCCGCTCCGACTTCAGAGAGTTCTTCAGGGGCATCAGCACTTTCTAAGATATGAGCTTCAGTGATGGCAAGATGGACATCTTCAGGGCTAATATCTGGAATACGGCCACCGCGAAGTGGGGCGGTTTCAGTATAGAGTCTAAAGAGGATCTTTTTGACTGCGTGAGCCCTTTTTTCAGGGCCTACGAGAGTAAAATCTTCATTATGGTAAACGATTTGGACGCCAAGACGACGTTCAAGCTGTCTTAGGTTGTCATCGAGAGGCCCGCAAAGGCAGGCCAGCCGGTCGCGGTCTGCAGGCTCTAATTTAAATTTAAGAGTGGTAGTTGTTGTACTCAAAATATCCTTCCTGTAGTCGGAGCTGACACGTGATTTAGGGCGTGCTATTTACCGACAAGTTCACCACGTAGGGTGTGAGACATAACGTCCGTGATTTTTACTTCCACAAAAGTGCCAATAAGGTCAGAGGTGCCCGCAAAGTTTACAGTTCTATTATTGTCTGTTCGGCCCCGAAGCTCGGTTTCATCTTTAACTGAAAAACCATCGACTAATACCTTTTGGGTGGTGCCAAGCATTTCACGACTGTAGATTTGGGCTTGGTTATTAATGGCAGCCTGAAGTTCGTAGAGACGCGCTTTTTTAACTTCGAGTGGAGTTGTATCTTCCATGGTGGCAGCCGGAGTATTAGGGCGTGGAGAGAAGATAAAACTAAAGCTTTGGTCAAATTTTACGGTGTTGATTAAGTCCATAGTATCCGCAAAATCGGCATCAGTTTCCCCAGGGAAGCCGACGATAAAGTCAGTGCTGATACTAATATCAGGACGGACCGCACGTAACTTTTGGGTAAGGGCGATGTAGTGTTCGCGGGTGTATTTACGATTCATAGCCTTAAGAATGCGGTTAGAACCATTTTGTACTGGGAGATGAATAGCGTTAGCAAGCTGTGGAAGCTCCGCAAATGCTTGAATTACCTCATCGCTTAAGTCGTGTGGGTTTGAGGTGGTAAAACGAATACGTTCTACGCCTTCGATGCCGGCGGTTAAATATAAAAGTTCGGCAAATGAGCATTCAGTGCCGTCACTATAAAGACCGCGGAAAGAGTTTACATTTTGCCCAAGTAGATTAATTTCACGTGCTCTGGCCTGAGTTAAAGCGGTGATTTCTTCGAGGATGTTGTCAACGTTACGACTTACTTCAGGGCCTCGAGTGTATGGCACTACGCAGTAGGAACAGAAGTTTGAACAGCCTTCCATAATGGTCACGAAAGCAGTTGAACCTGAATTTTTTGGAGTTGGTAAGAAATCAAATTTTTCAATAGCCGGGAATGAAACGTCGACTTTACGTTCACCAGTTGTTTGGACTTGTTCAATTATATTAGGCAAACGGTGAATGGTCTGAGGCCCAAAAACAACGCTCACCATAGGGGCGCGTTTTAAGATTTTTTCGCCTTCTTGTGAGGCGACACAGCCACCTACGCACACAATGGCCCCTTCGCGATATTGGTTTTGTGCTTTCCAGCTAAAAAGTTGGTTGAATACTTTTTCCTGAGCTTTTTCGCGAATTGCACAAGTGACGAGTATTACAATCCCAGCTTCGGTAATCTCAGTGGTTTCATTGTAACCACGAGTATTGAGCAAATCTCTGATACGGTCTGAGTCATAGACGTTCATTTGACAGCCCCAAGTCTGGATAAAGTATTTGGTCATGTGCTGGTCCTTATTGAATTCGTTATATTAGATGTGGCAGGTGGGATGTTTTAGGTTTAAAGTCTTAAAGCCTCAAAGCCTGCGTAAGCTTTAATAAATATCAGCTTGCATTATAGCAGAATGAATTTTAAATTTTAATGCTTGCAGGGGAGAGAGGTGGGGAGTGAAAACGAAAAAACCAAGCTTTTGCTTGGTCCCATGAAAACTTTAATCAACTTTAAAGTAAATGGCTGGGGTACTAGGACTCGAACCTAGGGATGCTGGAATCAGAATCCAGTGCCTTACCAACTTGGCGATACCCCAACAGTAAAATTTGCGTTGCTCAGGATGGTAGCTACGACTAGAATCGAACTAGTGACCCCCGCATTATGAGTGCGATGCTCTAACCAACTGAGCTACGTAGCCATTCCTAAAAGTGGCTGGGGTACTAGGACTCGAACCTAGGGATGCTGGAATCAGAATCCAGTGCCTTACCAACTTGGCGATACCCCAAAGTCTTTTATGGTCTGGCAGGGGTAGCTAGACTCGAACTAGCGAATGACGGGATCAAAACCCGTTGCCTTACCACTTGGCGATACCCCTGTGTCGACTTTGACTATGCTTATTAAGAATTGAAGTGGTAGCTACGACTAGAATCGAACTAGTGACCCCCGCATTATGAGTGCGATGCTCTAACCAACTGAGCTACGTAGCCATCGTTTACTTCGTTGTTCTCAAGAAGTGAGCGCATGATAACTTTTAAATAATGCCTCGTCAAGAGTTTTTCTAAAATTATTTTCAATTCTCTCTATTCTGTTTATTTTTTATGCAAAATTTTAGTCTTTGTAAAAAGGGAGCTTGGTTTTAGAAAGAATGGGTGGAATTTGACTTTGGTCTACTTTAGGTGTTTATCGTGAACATGTCATATTGAGTTGATGATGTTTTTATGACCTAAATGGGAAGAGGGGGATTTTGGGTAGCTTAGAAAAACTAAGAATGGTATCAAGAAGGGTATCAAGAAGGGTATCAAGAAGGGTTAATTAACTGTTGTGTTAAATATGTAAATTGTTTATAATACCTGCTAATATTTGGTAGATGTTAAGAGTATGTCAAAAATAATTTCCATAGGTCAAGCTGCAAAACTATTAGGGGTTCATGTTCAAACCATGAGAAATTGGGAGAAGTCAGGTAAGTTAAAACCTGATTCAATTTCACCTGGTGGTACAAGACGATATAACCTTGATAGGATTGTAGCAATCAGTGGAAAGGAAGTACCTACTGTATACTGTATTAGATGAGAGAAAAACCATAGCTTATGCTAGAGTAAGCTCTCATGACCAAAAAAAAGATTTACAAAGACAATCACAAGTACTAGAATTGTTATTGTACTGAGCACGGTTATAAATATGAGCTTATAACAGATTTAGGCTCAGGTATGAATTACTACAAGAAAGGACTTACTAATCTTATCAACC
>UQCV01000006.1 GCA_900539665.1 uncultured Succinivibrionaceae bacterium
GTTATTACGACTGGGCAGTTACAAGCCCACTACCTTTAGGTGGTGGGTAGTTGACACATAGGGTGGCTTTTGGTATCTAGTGTAGCTCTAGGCCCAAATTAACTAGTTTCAAGTTTGGTTAGTGGCTATCTAAATATTATAAAACCAAATTTTATTACAAAACCCAATGTCCAAATTTAAATTTAATAATGTGGGGGCGGTGTTTCTTCACTTCTTGAAGCCACGTTAGAGGCTCCGGCTGCGCGTAGCTTTTCGGCGAGAAATTTAATCTGAATTTGTTGTTTGGCGACGGTGTCTCTTAAGGCGGTAACTTCATCGTTGAGGGCGTCGGAATTGTATTCTAAATAGGATATTTTAGTTTCTAATTGTTCCAATAATTCTTTTAACTTTTGGTCCATCTGTAGTTGTCTCGGTCTCAAAGTTTGATCACGCTTGCAATTTTAAAAATTTATTCACTTTTTACTTTATTGTACATGATAATAGTACTTTGTGCTTGGTTCCGTGTTTTCTAAAATATGATGTAGTTACATTATTTTATGAACCAAAAGTTAATTGCATGGCTTGAGAGTTAATAGCAATATTATGTAAGCCCTGCTTTAGAGATAAAGCCAAAGCCAAAACATTTTGTTCTTGGTTTAAAAATACTGGTTTAAGAAAACATGGGTTCAGGTGGCGATAAATATAGAGGCAAGAAAATACTAGTTACGTTGAATGCATTTAGATGGCAGAGTTTTTATTAAATAAAATTCGACTCAATTCATTAAAATACATGAGAATCAGGCCATTATTGAAACTTTATGTGATTATATAGTCTAATAGAGGTTCAAACAGTAAAATGAGTTCATTGTATTGAGGATTTTTCTGCTAGATAACAATTTTACCCCTGTGATGGTAGAGGCAAGAAGTACAACGAAGGAGCTTTAGTTAAGAGTTCTAGTTACCTTGCTTTTGCGTCATGGTGACTCTTTTTATGGTTTAATTTTTAAAACATTTACTACGTTGTGAATCGAAGGATAAATATAATGTTAAAGAAACTTGCATTATCTGCTCTTATTGCTGTTTCCATTGCTGGCGTTTCAGCTTGTTCTGAAGATGCTAAAGCTGTAGCTGCTCAGGCTCCGGCTCCTGCACAGGCTCCTGCTGATGCTGCTAATAAAGCTCCTGCTAAACAGGAACTTTCTTTTGAAGATAAGGTTGCGGTAGCTGTTGGTACTATGTATGGTAAGAACCTTGGGGTTGCAGTTACTGAATCACAAAAGTTTGAAGTTAAGATGAACAAGGATAAGATTGCTTCTTCTTTCATCTCTGCTTTAAATGGCAAGGCTGAAATGACTGATGAAGAAGCTCAGGCTGTTCTTCAGGAATTTGATACTCAGATGCGTGCAAAGCAACAGGCTCTTTCTAAGGCTGAAGCTGAAAAGAACTTGAAGGAAGGCGAAGCATTCTTAGCTGAAAACAAGACTAAGGAAGGCGTAGTTGTTACTGCTTCTGGTTTACAGTATAAGATCACTACTCTTGGTACTGGGGCCAAGCCTGCTGTTACTGATAAGATTCGTGTGACCTATAAGGGCACCAATCTTAAGGGTGAAGTTTTTGATAAGTCTGAAGAACCAGTTGAATTCCCACTTGGTCAGGTTATCGAAGGTTGGAAGGAAGGTTTCCAATTGTTACCAGTTGGCACTAAGGCTACCCTCTACATCCCTGCAAACCTTGCTTACGGTTCATTCTCTCCATCTGAAAAGATTGGTGCTAACTCTGTGCTCGTATTTGAAGTAGAACTTCTCGATATCGTGAAAGATGCGCCAAAAGCAGAAGCTAAGGCAGAAGCTAAGGCTGACACCAAGGCAGAAAACAAGCCTGCTAAGTAATGAGCGCTATGATACTAACCTTAGGGGCGAGGTCAGTTGATACCTCCTCATTAAAGGCTAGATAAGAACTCTAGATAAAATCAAAAGCTCCGTTAAACCAAAAGAAGTGTTTAGCGGAGCTTTTATTTAGGAAGCGGAATCACTACACATAACGAAAATAATCACATGCAAATGATTCGAACGATTTGGGAGCTTTTTTCCATTCTTCTTCTCTCCCTTTCTTTTTCCCCTTGTTTACTTATCTATTTAACTACTTATCCACTTAATTGTTTTTTAGGTATGGAAGAAGTTCATCTGCCCCAATATAACCATTTAAGATTTTAGGTACTTGATTGTTTCTAAAGATAACAATTGCCGGTACCCCGCTGAGGTTATATTTACGCATTATCTCCTGAGCAGGGCTGTTTGGTGAAGTAACATCAGCTTGGTAAACCAACCCTTGAGCAAGAGCCTTTTGCACTCTAGGGTCACTAAAAGTTGTTTGTTCCATGTGGATACATTCACGACACCAATCAGCCCTAAAATCAAGCATGATAAACGCGGCTGTGTTTGTTTTTGGGGTTAAGGTGGCTAATTCCTCTAATGTTTGAATTTGAGGATAATGAGCGATGCCATGTTCAGTGCGGCTACTATTTTGTATTAAACATAAGGTGATAGTAATTGCAATTACGGCAGCTACTAAAATTGGGCGCAGGTGTAAGAGTGCCTTTAGTTTATTAGGACTACTTGTTACCTTAGTTTTAAGTGAAGCCTTAGATTGGCAAGAACCTTGGCAAGCACAAGTCGTTTGATTTTTAGGCGCTGGGAGGATTCTAAAAATTAGGCAACATGAAGTAAGGCCTATGAGCAAAATCCATGCACAACGAACTACAAGCGGGTCGAGCATGTTTTCAAGCAACACTAAAGGCACAATAAGCATGAGGAAGCCGCACATAATACGGACAGTCGTCATCCAATTGCCACTCTTAGGTAGGAATTTGTGGCCCGCAAAAGCAATAATAAAGAGTGGGACAGACATACCAATGGCTAGGATATAGAGACTTAAGCCTCCGGTTAGAATTTTGCCTTCTTGGGCAATGTAAAGTAAGGCTCCGGCTAACGGGGCTGTAGTACATGGGGAAGCAATAATGGCACTTAAGGCCCCCATGAAAAACACCCCGGCGTAGGAGCCACCTTTTAATTTGGTCGAAGCGTTATTTAGTTTGTTTTGTAAAGTCATCGGCAGGGTAAAAGAAAACGCCCCAAAACATGAAAGAGCTAATAACACAAAAAGCACGCTCATGGTGATAAGAACCCATGGCTGCTGCATAAAGGCGTGAAATTTAGCCCCAGCTGATGCGATAACAAAACCTACTCCCATGTAGGTTAAGGCTAACCCTTGGGTATAAAGAAACGAAAAAAGAATCGTAGTTTTTAAAGTCTTTTCTTTCTTACCAAGAATAATGGCACTCCAAATAGGGTACATAGGAAACATGCAAGGGGTTAAGCTCAACAAAAAGCCAAAGCCAAAGAATGATAGCAACGCTAAGAGAGGACCATGGGTTTTGAGTAGGCTGTAAGCTTTATCTGTGGCAGAATTTGGGGTGCTTGAGTTTGAAACTAGGTTTTTATTTTGAAGACTATCTGTTGTTGGGGCTGTTGTTGGGGTTGTGGCTAGAGGTGCAGAGTCAGCCTGGTCGGCAACAGTCGTAGCTTGAGCATTAGAAGTTAAAACGCGGGTAAGGTTGAAACTTTTAGTGGTAGGTGGGTAGCAAAGCCCAGTGGTACAACCTTGGAATGTAACTTTGATTTTAGGAAAGAAGTTAGTGCTCTTTAAAGTTGCTTTTAAAGTTACATTTTGCGTAAAAATATGGGTATCTCCCATGTATTCGTCTTGGTGGGGGGAGCCCTTGGGAATATCAATGGACAGAAGTTCCGCGTTCTCTACGTCTAAGGCCATAATTTCTTGGTACAGGTAGTACTTAGGAGCAATTTGAAAGTTTAGAGTTACTGTGGCTCCATCTTGCGTCATAGTAGGGACGAAAGCTTCGTCGACCGTTAAAAATTTAGGGGCTGACGAGGAAACAAGAGAGTCGTTTGGGGTGGCGGTAGCGAATTTGGGGGTTAAAGCCAAGATAATGGCCCCCACCACCATAATTAAAAATGAAGCCTTGAGGTGGTTTTTGAGGCTAGAAAATTGATTTATAGCTGTGACCATAGAGTTCATAGAATTAACCGTTTATGTAGTGTAATGCTTTAAGATATTGACCTATATTAGCACAGCAAAACTAGACTTGTTTTTTTCTTTTGAGGGTAGGGAAAACAGTTCGAGCGAAGTTCTTTACCAAGGAGGGAGTTAAATAATTTTAGTTAGCTAATATGAAAGGCTTTTTTTTCGTTTAAGTAACCAATAAGCTAATTGACCTAAGGTATTAGGTTATTTATGCATTTTATGTAAATTACAGTGATTTATGTAAGTTACTTAAGCTATTTAGAGTTTTTACTAGTTTTTACGCACAAGTAGTTTGGATATGAAAAAATATAGCATCAGAACAGATTGTCTGCTAATCTAATCCCACTTTTACGTTTTAACTTTTAAAACGATATTTTTCAGGCGCTGTAAGTGAAAGATATCCCTAAACAAAAGATGTAAAAACGAAAGCCCAGAGCCCAAGGCTCGCATTCTTATGTTTTTACAAGTTTGTGCAAATTTGTGACTTGAAGGCGTATAAGTTCCAATTTAAATTTAAGTGACCATTTTAGTATTTTGAAATTGGTTTAGTATTTTGAATTTGGCCATAATCATAAAGGCTACTCACGATATTAATGGCTTAAAAGTCGGTTGCCACTTTGAGTAGCAGTTGTTTCTTGGATTTTCCTATATATGAAAAATATTTTAATTTTAGTGCTAATAGTGTTTTTGGCCTTAGAAGGCTTTAGTTTTTGGTTGGTTGCCCAACAGACCGGTTGGTTTGTTGCTATTTGGTTTGCCATTATCATCTCTATTATCGGCTTTTCATTACTTAAAAAGTCAATTAAAAAGCTAAAAGCTGAGGCTATGTCCGGAATAATGCCTGCAGATGATCAATTTATCTTTAGTGCTATTCTTTTAGTAATTCCTGGTTATTTTAGTGATGTGTTAGCTCTTGTGGTTTTGCTACCTGTAGTGCGTAGATGGATGCGAAATTTGCTGCTACTTTTAGTAGCCAAAAAATATGGTTTTGATCCTTCACTTTTTGCTGCTATGCAGAACATGGGCTCTCAAATGGGAGCAAATGGCATGGGTGGCATGAATATGAATGATATGGCTAGTATGTTTGGCCATATGGACCCCAACGAATTTATGAAAAATATGGGGGCGCATTCTAAGTCAAATAGTGCTAGTAGTAACAATAACTCTCGTCGGTTTGCCGCAAAAGATGATGAAATTATTGAATGCGAAGAATGCGAAGGTGGTTACCGCGCTAAAGCTAAGGATGATTAAGCTATAAAAGCGTTCATGCTGGGCTTAAATCTCTAAAATTTTAAGCCCTCGTAGACTAATGCTTAGTGGTTAAAGCGTGCAGTAAAACACCTCTTACGAAATGACTTAGCATTGCTGTAGCGAGGGTAAAATAAGGTTAATTGAGGCCTAAAGCTCATCTAAAGATGATGCTTAGGCCTTAACTTTAGGTTAAGGCTTAGGTTAAAGAAAAAATATTTTTAAAATAGTCTTGAAATCAATTTTTTTGTCCCCATATAAGTATGTGGAAAAAGGATAGGCTCGGTACTCGGTATTCGGGTCAGGTTAAAATTTTAATTACGGAGGCAGGTCTGAGGTATGATGCCCGGACCGGAGATAGAATATGACGATTCGTCCATTACATGATCGTGTTATTGTTAAGCGTACTGAAGCTGAAAGCAAGTCTGCCGGTGGTATCGTTCTTACTGGTACTGCAGTGAATAAGTCTACCCGCGGTGTTGTAGTTGCCGTTGGTACTGGTCGTGTGCTTGATAATGGTCAAGTTAAGCCTATGGCTGTTAAGGTTGGCGATAAGGTTATCTTTAACGAAGGTTATGCTACTAAGCAGGAAAAGCTTGACGGTGAAGACGTGCTTATTCTCTCTGAAAACGATATTCTTGCTATCGTTGAAGAATAATTACTCACGCTAAGTGTTTGGTCGAAAATAAATCTTTTGATTTTAGACCGTAAAATTCTAGCTATTTAAGTTGAATAATCACGCAAAGCGAACATGGTAGTAAAAATTAAATGATGGTTCGTTTTGAAATTTGAATTTTGATTACAGGAAAATAAAATGTCAGCTAAAGATGTTGTATTTGGTAATGACGCCCGCGTAAAAATGCTCGAAGGCGTAAATATTCTTGCTAACGCTGTGAAGGTAACTCTTGGTCCTAAGGGTCGCAACGTAGTACTTGATAAGACCTACGGTGCTCCTACTATTACTAAGGACGGCGTATCTGTAGCAAAGGAAATTGAACTTGAAGACAAGTTCCAAAACATGGGCGCGCAGATGGTTAAGGAAGTTGCTTCTAAGGCTAATGATGCTGCCGGTGACGGTACTACCACTGCTACTGTTCTTGCTCAGGCTATCGTAACAGAAGGTCTTAAGTCTGTTGCAGCTGGCATGAATCCAATGGATTTAAAGCGTGGTATTGATAAGGCAGTTAACGCTGCTGTAGCTGAACTTAAGAAGATCTCTGTTCCATGCTCAGATTCTAAGGCTATTGCTCAGGTTGGTACTATTTCTGCTAACTCTGATGCTACTGTGGGTAACCTCATTGCTGAAGCAATGGAAAAGGTTGGCCGTGATGGCGTAATCACCGTTGAAGATGGTACTGGTTTTGAAGACAAGCTTGACCTTGTTGAAGGTATGCAGTTCGACCGTGGCTACCTCTCTCCATATTTCATCAACAAGAGCGACAACGCTACTGTTGAATTTGAAGAACCATACATCCTTCTTTGCGATAAGAAGATCTCTAATATCCGTGATATGGTGCCGGTACTTGAAGCTGTGGCTAAAGCTGGTAAACCTTTACTCGTTATTGCGGAAAATGTTGAAAGCGAACCACTTGCAACTCTCGTAGTAAACAACATTCGTGGGATTGTAAAGGTTGCTGCTGTTAAGGCTCCTGGTTTCGGTGATCGTTGCAAGGCAATGCTTCAGGATATCGCAATTCTTACTAACGGTACTGTAATTTCAGAAGACGTTGGTATGAAGCTTGAAGAAGCTACTGTAAACGACCTCGGCCGTGCAAAGCGCGTAGTTATTTCTAAGGATAACACTACTATTATCGATGGTTTCGGTGACAAGGATGCTATCAAGGGTCGTGTGGAACAGATTCGTCAAGCAATTGAACAGTCTACTTCTCAGTACGATAAAGAAAAGTTGCATGAACGTGTAGCTAAACTTGCTGGCGGTGTTGCTGTAATCAAGGTTGGCGGTGCTACTGAAGTAGAAATGAAGGAAAAGAAGGATCGTGTAGACGATGCGCTTCACGCTACTCGCGCTGCGGTAGAAGAAGGTGTTGTAGCTGGTGGTGGGGTGGCATTAGTACGTGTTGCTTCTAAGCTCGCTACCCTAGTCGGTGACAACGCTGATCAGAACGTTGGTATTAAGGTTGCTCTTAAGGCTATGGAAGCTCCACTTCGTCAGATCTGTGCTAACGCTGGTGAAGAACCTTCAGTTGTTGCTAATGCTGTAAGAAGCGGTGAAGGTAACTATGGTTACAACGCAGCTACTGAACAGTATGGCGATATGCTTGAAATGGGTATTCTTGACCCTACTAAGGTAACAAGAAGTGCTTTACAGTACGCAGCTTCTATTGCTGGTCTTATGATCACTACTGAATGCATGGTAACTGATTTACCAAAGGCTGATGCTGCTCCGGCTGCTCCTAACATGGGCATGGGTGGCATGGGCGGTATGATGTAATACCACTTAAGCCTTTAAGTTTGGCTCGTTTGAGTTAAATTTAATACTTAATTTAAAGAAGGGAAGATCAAATGATCTTCCCTTCTTGTTTTAAGACCGGATAAAGTTTTTAGAGGCGGACAAATTGGCGAATAAAAGAAAAATACGCTATTTGGTTGAAGTTATGAACTACCAAAATTTTATAACTATTTTATAGTTATAAATAAATTTTAATAGCCTATATCACAAAGATGATATGTGGAAGTTTCTCGTTTTGGCAAATGATTGAGCAAAAGGATATGATAAATAGGTACAGTGTTGTTTATCTTATAAAATCACATTCTTCTTTTGATTTTGAGAAGAGGTTTGTGTAAGCACAGGGGAAGGAAATATGCAATATTGGTCCATCTTGCTGGTGGTATTGCTGTTTGGTGTAATAGCCCTTTTAGTTTATGGTTTGATGCGTCTAACCACCAAATATAAAATTGTTTTACGTCAGCTTTCTGATTTCCAGAAGCTTTGTGATTTAATTCAAACACCAATCTGGTTTAAAGACCGGAATTTGCGTTTTACTTGGGTAAATAAGTTCTATGCCATCATGTTTGATCGGCAGCGTGAAGAGGTTATTGGCCTTTCTGACTTTGATATCGCTCCTAAAAAGTTAGTTGATAACTATGTACGTGACGACGAGTACGTGCTTGAGTCAAAAAAAGTTTACCGCTATAAAGAAAACGAAAAAGCTGGCTTGTGGTACGATACTACTAAGTTCCCGTTATTAGATGAAAACGGGGAACTCTATGGTCTAGGTGGGGTGGCGTTTAACATTACCGCCATCAAAAAGAGTGAAAAGCTCCTCCATAACTTAGTGCATAACGATTATTTGACCGGGGTGTCTAATCGTTTATTTTTATCAGTTGAAGTAACTAAACGCCTTTCTGTCGCCGATGAACATAATTATAAGTTGGCGATTATTTTGCTCGATATCGACAATTTCAAAGACTTAAATGATCTACATGGCCATGTGGTTGGCGACGAAATTTTAAAGAGCATGTCTGAACGCTTACGTGAATTCGCCGATGAAGAAGAAGTACTGCTTGGTCGTTTTGGGGGCGATGAATTTATTATCGTCGTACCGGAAGTAAAAGAAGAACAGGCTGTGATGGATTTGTGCGGGCGCATCAAAGAGATTTTGGCGGCTAATTACCAAGTTTATAATACTGATTTTTCTATTGAAACTAGTATGGGGATAAGTTTTTATCCTGATAATAGCACAGATTATGAAGGGCTTATTCGCTACGCAGATATGGCGTTATTTTATGCCAAAGCGCATGGTCGTAACGCTATTGTTAAATACAGTAATGACATAGGGGATGCTAACCTACGCCGTATACGTATTGAAACAAGACTTAAGAGCGCACTTGTGCATAACGAGTTTTTTGTCTGCTATCAACCTAAGGTTTCAAGCGATGGTTGTACCATGGTAGGCATGGAAGCGTTAATCAGATGGATTAATCCGGACTTGGGTTTTGTGCCACCATCAGACTTTATTCCGGTAGCTGAGCAGTCAGACGTGATTATTGAAATTGGGGATTGGGTTTTAAGAACTGCCCTTTTGCAAAACTTAGCTTGGTCTAAGGAAAATAGCGGTGAAATGTACCCAATGGCGGTAAACCTAAGTGTTAAACAAATCGACAAACCTGATTTCTTAAAGAAAGTGTTATCTTTACTTGATGAAATTGACTATCCTCCAGCTATGTTGGAACTTGAAATTACCGAACGTATGTTGATGTCAAGGTCAGACCAGGTCCGTCATGATTTTGAAAAGCTACGTTCCATGGGCGTTAAGATTAGCGTTGATGATTTTGGGACTGGTTATTCAAATCTTGGGTATTTAAGTAACTTCCCATTAGATAAAGTAAAGATTGATCGAAGCTTTGTAACCGATATTGAAGATAAACCAGAAAAGCAACAGATTGTAAAAGCTATTATCCAATTGGCTAAATCTTTCAATTTGTCATTGATTGCCGAAGGGGTAGAAACCTCAGAAGAACTTGAATATCTTCGTTCTAAGGGCGTGAATGTAATACAAGGTTATTATTTTTCGAAGCCTTTGAAAGCCGGTGATTTAGGTGATTTTGTACACATGGTTAAACTTGGCAAGTATAACCAAGAAAACGTACACCATAATGAAACTGTTACTGCTTAAATTCTAAGAGGCATATGGGCTAAGACCTAAACCCGCAAGCTTTTTGATTTTAGGCTAAGTTTTGTTAATAAGAAACTTTTTAGGGCGCTTAAAAGCGATGTATGAAATCGGGTGTTCCTGTTTGGAGGCCCGTTTTTTTTGGGGTTTACGATGGTGTGTGGCTATTTGGTCCTTTATTTTTAACTAAAATTTAGGTAAAAATTTCGGGAGAGAATCTGATTAAATGTATGTGAGATAACGGTTAAGGGAACCATAGGGCATAGGGTTTAAGCTTAAGATAGAGTAGAGCGATATGCTATTAGGTGAGCTACTTAGCTTAGACCTAGGTTTAGGTAAAAGAAAGGCTCATTTGGGTATTGCAAATGAGCCTTTGCCATGACCTCTAATCATTAGAAGATATCTTCAATTGAAGAGCTACCTGAAGAAGGGGCGGGGGAAGTTGAAAAATCTTCTTCTTCCATGATAGTTGGTTGATAGATAAGTTCAGTGCCCTTGATGAAATATTCTGGGTAGCCAAGGTTGGTAGTTTGAATAATGTTAGGTCCCAAGGCAACTGGTGAACTCTTTTGGTCCTTTAAGGCTTCTCTCATAAAGGAAATCCAAATAGGGAGAGCTGATTTACCGCCAGACTCCATGCGTCCTAATGAACGTGAAAAGTCGTCAAAGCCAACCCAAACCGTGGTAGCCACGTTGGCATTAAAACCAGAGAACCATGCGTCTCGGCTTTCGTTGGTTGTCCCGGTTTTCCCGGCGATATCTGAACGCTTTAATTCAGTAGCTTTCCCACCGGTACCCCAATAGCGACCGTCAGTATCGGTGCCACCAAAGATGACGCTACTTAGGGCACTAGCAGTTAAGAAGGCGTTATCGTGCGTTAAAATTTGTGGAGCTGTGCCATTTTCTCGTTGGAGGTCAGCTTCTGCTTGGTCCACTGTAGGGACGATTTGGTTATCAATAACGTCAGGGCATGCTGCGCAAGCAGTATTTGGATAGGCCTCAAATATAAGCTCGTCTTCATTGTGGTTGCGCACAATGACTTTGCTTATAAGGTAAGGTTCCACTTTATAACCGCCGTTAGCAAAAGCAGCGTAACCGGTGACTAATTCAATAGGTTTAACTTCAAACGCACCTAAGGCTAGAGTATCGTTCTTTTGGTAGCGACCAACATGAAACCCAAATTTTTCAAAGTGAGTGACGAAGTTATTGATCCCAAGGGCTCTAATTAGTCTAACGGAGACTACGTTTTTAGATTTGGCAAGGGCCTTACGAAGTGGCATCCAACCTTCATAGCGGTTAGGTGAGTTTTTAGGGGACCAATAGCGTTTGCTCCCCGCATTCCAAATGGTAATGCGTTCATCGAGCATTTGACTACCAAGAGTGTAGCCATTGGCTAAAGCTGCAGAATAGAGGAATGGCTTGATGTTAGAACCTGCCTGACGCTTGGCTTGTTCAACGCGGTTAAAGTGGCTTTGTTTATAACTATAACCACCAACCATGGCCAAAATGGCGCCGGTTTTAGTGTCAATTGAAATGAGGGCACTTTGTACTTCAGGAACTTGTCTTAAAGCATATTGGTGTTCGCGGTTGGTGTTGGCCACATATATAAGATCGCCAACTTTTAAGACTTGAGCTACTTTTTTAGGGTAGGGGCCTTGATATGAATCATTATGATAGCTACGAGCCCATTTCATGTCAGCCCATTCGATAGTGCCTCGATCCTTGTTTTTGAGTAAAACATGGGCCTTGTTATTCTTTTCATCAAGTGCCAAAACGATAGCTGGGGTTATGGTTTCAAAAGTAGTCTTTTTCTTTAATACTTTAAGTAAAGCTGCTTCGTCGTTGATGTTAAGATTGTTTTCACTTAGTACATTAAAAGGCTTTCTAAAACCATGGCGCTTATCATATTCGGTAATACCTGCAATTACCGCTTGGTTAGCTGAGCTTTGGAGCTCTGAATTGATGGTGGTGTAAGCTCTAAAACCGTCGGTGTAGACGGCAGGTCCGTAAGTTGCTTCCATTTTAATACGCACAGATTCGGCAATATAAGGTGCGTAAGCTTGAACTTCAGCGGTGTGATAATGGGCTTTTATTTCTTCTTTATCTGCTTGGTTAAACTCTTCTTGCGAGATAAAACCAAGTTCAAGCATGCGGTTTAGCACTAAGTGGCGACGATCTTGGGCTCTTTTGGGATTGGTAATTGGATTAAGAGTTGATGGAGCTTTAGGTAAGCCAGCTAAAATAGCAGCTTCGCCCAAAGTTAATTCATTTAATTCCTTACCAAAATAAACGTAGGCGGCTGCGGCGACCCCATACGCATGGTGGCCTAGCGCTATTTTATTTAGGTAAAGCTCGAAAATTTCATCTTTTGATAAAGTTTGTTCAATTTTCCAGGACAGAAAAATTTCTTTAATTTTTCTGGTGTAGGTCTTTTCATTGGAAAGAAAGAAATTACGTGCTACCTGCTGAGTGATGGTACTAGCCCCCTGGGCTTTGCGCCCAGTGGCAAAAGATACAGAGGCTGCGCGCATGATACCAATGGGGTCAATACCAAAGTGTTGGTAAAAACGAGAATCCTCAATTGCTAAGAAGGCGTTCTTTAATTGTTGTGGGATTTCATCGATTTTTTTTGGTATACGACGATGCTCGCCGAATTCGGCTAAAAGTTTATTATCGCTAGTATAAATACGAAGAGGAGTTTCGAAAGTAACATTTCTAAGTGATTCAACGTTAGGCAAAGTACTTTGAACGTGGTAATAATAAAGACACCCGGCGGTCGTACCAAGACTTCCTAAAAGAAGGCAAAACCACACTAATCTTCTGAGCCATAAAAAAATCATAATTAAACCAATTTGTGCTTAAAGGAACAGCATAATTATATAACAAATTGTTAACTAGCTCAAAATAGAGAATAGATTGTAAAATATTTTTTAGATTTAAAGGTCAAGAAAAAGTTATTATATAAAAACGAGTAAAATGTTAATCAGCACGGATGCAATTCAAATATGGCTGGAATGAAAACCAAAGGTATACTTTATCCGCTCGTAGGGCTGGATTTAGGAAGCCAATCTATAAAGGCAGTTGCAATCTCGGGCAAGAAGGACAAGTACAACGTAGTTTCCTGCGCTGAAGTTCCTACTCCTGCTGGCACTATCGAAGACGGTGTTATTAAGGATCAAGGAAAATTAGAGCTAGCGCTACGTGACCTTATTAAGGAATTGTCCAGCAAGCCTAAGTTTGTTGCAACATCAGTATCAGGAACCAGAGTCACTACTAAGATCATTGACACTGACGCCAAAATGTCTGACTCACAACTCAGCGAGTTTGTGGAAGAGCAGGCTGAGTCTATTCTCGCAGGCGACAAACACTTTGATTATGAAGTACTCAGACAGGAAGGCGAAAAGAACAAGGTTCTTATGAGCGTTGTAAGCTCAGATCTTGTTGAAGATCGCGTTTCCGTAATCTCCCAGTTATCTATGCAAGTTAAGGTTATGGACGTTTCCGTTCATGCTTTGACTAGAGCCGTACGTAGCGTTGTGAGTGATACAGTTCTGAAGTCAGGGAAGCGTGTAGCGATCCTTGATATCGGTGCAACCACCCTTTCCTTTGCAGTTCTTGATGAAGAACTTGAAGTGGTTTACCAGCGTGTAATGCCAGGTGGTGGTAACACCTTGACTGAAAATATTTCTGCAGCTACTGGTATGGATACAGAAACTGCCGAAGTTATGAAGGTTGAAGATCGTATTCCAGAACAATCCCGCGGGGTTGAAGATCAATACATCAACAGTGTGATCAGAAACCTTGAACGCTTTGCTGGTACTTGTGGGTATCGTGACATTGATACCATTGTAGTTACTGGCGGTGGGGCTAAGTTAAAGAGACTACAGAACCAACTTCGTAGTACCTCTCAGCAGAAGAGAGTTATTATTCCAGATATGAGCAAAATCATGAAGCCAGGATCACGTCCAGATGATGGTCTTAAGTACATGACAGCTCTTGGTCTTGCTTTAAGGAGTTTTGTTCCATGTCCAATATAAACCTTCTTGGTTGGCGTGAAGAGTTAATTGAACGTCAAAAGAAAGCATTTGCCAAAGCAGCGCTTGTTTCATTTGTTTGTGGTGCCATTGTAGTTGTTCTTACATATATTGGTCTCTCTATTGCGCAAGAAAACCAACAAAGTCGCAACCAAGTTCTTCAAGAAGAAATTGCTAAGGTAGATAAAGAAATCGCTGAAATCAAAAAGCTTAAAGAATACCGTGAAAATTTGATTGCACGTATGAATGCTATTGATACCTTGCAGCAAAACCGTAATATCGCAGTGCACTTATTTAGCGATTTACCTACATTGGTTGCTTCAGGTGTTTACCTTAACGGTCTTAAGTTTGATAACCGCGTTGTTGGGGTTAAGGGTTTGGCAGAATCTAACCCACGCGTATCTTCAATGTTACGTAATATTGAAAACAGCAAGTGGCTTGGTCATGGTGCTATTAGCCAGACTAAGGTAGAAGTTAGAGATGGTAAGAAAATTGTTCCAACTCTTCCTGATGGCTTGTATGACTTCGATATGTCATTTAAGGTACTCGATTCAACCGATTCTTTAAATAACAAGAACAACCAAAAGGGAGGCAGATAACAATGGCTCTTGAAATGTCATTTGGGGATTTCGACCTCCAGAAAGTTGAAACATGGCCATGGCCGGTTAAAGCTCTCGCATGTTTAATTGTTTTTGTACTTGTTATTGCTGGCGGCTGGTATTTTGCGCACAATGATCAGATGGCTACCATCAGTGATTTGGAGAACAAGGAACAAGCTTTAAGAAATGAATTTACGACAAAGGCTCGAGAAGCAGCTAACCTTAATGATTACAAGGATCAGATCGCTGAACTCGAAAGTTTGCTTGAAGCACAGTTGAGACAGTTGCCTAACAGCAATGAAGTTGCAAACTTGTTGGACGATATTTCGTTCATTGCTCAGGATAACGGTCTTAATTTAGTCAGCATTCGTTGGGAAAGTGAAATTAAGAAAGATATCTATACTGAACTTCCTATGAGTATCGTGGTAACAGGTACTTATGAACAGCTTGGTAGTTTCGCTGCCGATACTGCTGCTCTTCCTCGAATTGTAACAATTGATAAATTCAATCTCGAACGTGTTAAGACTGCAAAGCAAGCAACTAATAGTGCAGACGAAGACCTTCTTGAAATGAAGTTACTTGCAAAGACCTTCCGTTACAACCAGGAAGAAGCAAAGAAGGCCGCTGACAGAAAGGCTCGTAGAGCCCAGAGGAGAAGATAACAATGAAAAAGAGTCTCGCTCTTATAGCTCTTCTTGCTGTGTCAGGAATGGCTCTTACAGCCTGTAATACAGACGATCTTCATGCTTGGTGTGAAACTCAGCGTAAGCAGGCGCCAAAAGGTGTTACACCGTTACCAACTGTAACTCAGTTTGTGGCGATGAAATTTGAACCTAAAACTGATCGTATGCCGTTTGTTTTACCAAAACCAGAAATCTCCAAGGTTCAACCAGTGAAGCCACTTAATTGTGAACAACCTGATCGTGAACGTCCAATGGAAGAACTTGAACAGTTCGCGCTTGATAACTTGTTCATGCGCGGTACTATCATGACCGAAGGCAAACTACGCGCTCTAATCCAAACTGCCGATGGCGAGGTGGTGCGTGTTGTTCCGGGTATGCACATGGGCCTTAATTTTGGTAAGGTAATCAGAGTAGCTCCGGATTCTGTCGAAGTGGAAGAGTTTATTTCCGACGGCAAGGGGTGTTGGGATAAGCGCTCCACAAGATTGGATATAGTAATTGCGGAAGATTAATAGCAGGCAGGAATAAATATTATGAATTTTCAGATGAAGAAATTAGGGCTTTGTGTAATGCTCGCCGGCTTCGCCAGTGTCGTATTGCCTGCTGAGGCAGCCACTAAGCTTGAAAATGTTAAAGTAAACAATGCTTTGGCAAATCAAACAAGAATTGAACTTCAATTCGATGGTCCAGTTGGTTCTTACCAAGATAGATTACAGTACCAACCAGAACAGCTCGTTTTGAATCTTTCTGACTCAGAATCAGCTCTTTTAAAGAACAAGCTCCCAGTTAATGTAAATGGCATTAACGATGTTGATGTTAAGGCTGATGGCAATGACCTCAACGTAGTTGTTGGTCTTAGCTCTCTCGTACCATATGAAGTTTCTCAGCAGGGTAACTCACTTTATGTAACTTTAGGCCAGGATCCTCGTGTTGTTGCTTCAATGAGCGGTGAAAAGGCTCCAACTATTGTTTCAACCAAGTCTACCTCTGTAGCAAGTGGTATCAACCGTATCAACGGCATCAACTTTAAGCGTGGTTCAAAGGGCGAAGGCCTCATGGTTGTTTCTCTTGATAACAAGAATTCAGCTCTTGAACTTACTCCAAAAGGAACTCACCTTATTGCAAAATTCCACGGCTCAACTGTAGCTAACGAACTTTTAGCAGTAATGAATGTAGCTGATTACGCAACTCCAATTACCTCTGTTGATGTATCTGAAGTTGCTGATGGTACTGTTCTTGACTTCCAGGTGAACACTTCTGAATTCGATGCTAAGTATGACCAAACTGGTGATACCGTAGTAATCTCTGTTGGCAAGAAGAAGCCTGTTATCAAGGTAGCTAATGAAAAGAAGTATAGCGATAAGCTCTTATCTCTTTCATTCCAGGATATCCCTGTACGTAATGCATTAAAGATTTTAGCTGAAGAAATCAAGTTCAACTTGGTAATGAATGATTCTGTAGGTGGTAACATCACTGTAAACTTTGATAGTGTACCTTGGGATCAGGCTCTTGATACTATTCTTCGTGTAAAGGGTCTTGATAAGCGTATCGATGGCACCATCCTTCTTATTGGTACTCAAGACGAACTTGCTAAGTACGAACAAAAGCAACTTGAAGAACAAGAAAAGAAGTCTGCTAAGGAACCTTTAGTAACTGAATACATTCAGGTTAATTACGCTAAGGCTGCTGACTTTGTGAAGTTGTTAAGCACCAAGGATTCAGAACTTTCTATTTCTGCGGATAATGCTTCAAGCTACGGCAACAGCTCTAACGGTGCTGATTCTTCTGAAAGCTTATTGTCAGCTCGTGGTACCGTAACTGTTGATGAAAGAACTAATACTTTGATCATCAAGGATACCGAAGCGTCAATTGCTAATGTTAAGCGTCTTATTCAGACTCTTGATACTCCAGTACAGCAGGTAGTTATCGAAGCTCGTCTCGTATCTGTTGACGAATCAGTTGGTGAAGAACTTGGTGTTAAGTGGAACGTAAGCAACGCACACGGTAGTTCTTCTAACCCAACCGATGGCAAGTGGTTTGCTGGTGGTACTTCAACATTTTCTACCCCAAGTCAGGGTGGGACAATCAGCCTTGGTCGTTTGACTAAGAACTTCGCTCTTGACTTAACCTTGGCGGCTTACGAATCAGAAAACAGAACTGATGTAATCGCAAGCCCACGTGTTACTACTACTAACCAGAAGGAAGCGTTGATCGAACAAGGTTACGAAATTCCATCTTTGACTAGTGCTTCAAGTGGCGCTACCACCATTGAATGGAAGAAGGCGGTATTAAGTCTTAAGGTAACTCCACAGATCACTCCTGATGACTCTGTATTCCTCGACCTTGAAATTACTCAGGACGAAATCGGTGAAACTGTAACTACTGTTGCAGGCCAGGCAGCGTCAATTCAGACTCGTTCTATCGAAACCTCAGTTCTTGTTGGCAACGGCGAAACTTTGGTCTTAGGTGGTATCTTCCAGCAAACTATTACTCGTAATACTCAGAAGATTCCTCTTCTCGGTGATATCCCTGTAGTTGGTTGGTTGTTTAAGAGTGTAAACAACAAGAACCAAAAACGTGAAGTTCTTATCTTCATTACTCCGCACATTGTTGAAGGTGGCAAGTAATAACTTAAGGTTACTTTAAAGAGATAAAATGAAAAAGGTCCGGTTATGCCGGACCTTTTGTTTATCTCATTCTAATTTTTAGTGAAAGCCGTAGCTTTTAAAACTGGTAATTTGGACCTTTGAAAAATTAGAGGTAAAAAGGAAAGCCAAATTATTATATAATCTACAAGGTTTTAGCTAAATCATTCATTATTTTATGGTCGAAAGATGGCGGAATTTGGGAATATATTTTTAGTTGGCCCTATGGGGGCTGGTAAGAGCACGGTAGGGCGTTGTTTAGCAGAGTTAGCCGGACTTAAGTTTATCGATTCTGACGCTGAGATTGAACATCGTACCGGAGCAGATATTGCGTGGGTTTTTGATGTTGAAGGTGAAGCTGGTTTTCGTAAGCGTGAAGAACAGGTTATTGCCGACTTAGCCACGATGCAAGGAATTGTGCTTGCAACCGGTGGCGGGGCCGTCAAAAACGAAAATAATCGTAAGAATCTCAAGGCTGGGGGCGCGGTTGTCTATTTAGAAACTAGTGTGGATCAGCAATTTGCTCGCACTGGTCGCGATAAAAGACGTCCTCTTATCAACAATGATTCACCAAAAGAAACCTTAGAACGTTTAATGAAGGAGCGTGATCCTTTATATCGTGAAACGGCTGATATTATCGTTAAGACCGATGGTCAAGCGGCTCACGTTATCGCTGAACTAATCCTAGAAGAATTAAACAAATTACATAAAGACGGCTCAAGTCTTAACGCTGCCAAGGAGCTTGAATAGCCATGATGGAATTAAAAGTTGATTTAGGCGAACGTAGTTACCCAATTTATATTGAGAACGGCCTCATCTCTTCTCCTGAAGTTTGGGGAAAGCATATCAAAAAGAGAGGTCACGTAGTTGTAGTTACTAACACTACTGTTAAGACTTGGTATCTTGAACCATTGCTGCAGGCGCTCACAACTTTAGGTCTCAAGCCACTATCTTTGGTTTTGCCAGACGGTGAACAGTATAAGAATCTAGAAAGCTTCAATCAGATCATGACTTTCCTTTTGGAGCATGATTGTGGGCGTGATACCACCTTACTCGCATTAGGTGGTGGGGTTATTGGTGACCTTACTGGTTTTGCGGCCGCCTCTTTCCAACGTGGGGTTGATTTTATTCAAGTGCCAACTACGCTTTTATCGCAAGTTGATTCTTCAGTTGGTGGTAAGACTGGGGTTAATCATCCTCTAGGTAAAAACATGATTGGGGCTTTTTATCAACCTCAAGCCGTAGTTATCGATTTAAATTGCCTAAAAACTCTGCCAGAACGCGAGCTTGCTGCGGGAATGGGGGAAGTTATCAAGTATGGCATAATTTGGTCAGATGATTTTTTCCGTTATCTTGAAGACCATACAGCTGATATTTGGCATTTAGATTTTAAGGTTTTAGCTGAAGTTATCCACAGATGCTGTGCCATTAAGGCAGAAGTAGTACATGCAGACGAAAAAGAAGGTGGCTTGCGCGCCATTTTGAACCTTGGTCATACTTTTGGGCATGCTATTGAAACCTTTATGGGTTATGGGGTGTGGTTACATGGTGAAGGCGTTGGGGCCGGCATGGTTATGGCATCTAGAGTAGCTCTTGGCCGAGGCAAAATCTCCGCAGGTGAGTTTGACCGTATTGTCGCCCTCATTAAAGCTAATAAATTACCAGTAGCGCGTCCAAGCAACATGACTGCGGCTGACTTCACCCGTCTTATGATTCATGATAAGAAAGTTAAGGCTGGTAAAGTCCGCTTCATTATTCCAGATGCCCTTGGTAAAGCTTCTCTTTACGCCGACGTAACAGACGCTGAGGTTTTAACTGCGGTGCAGTAAATTTTAAGATTAGCTTTTAGCGGAATATGCAGTCTTAAAACAGTATTTGGCTAAAAGCTATCGTTAAACGGACCCCAAGGGTAAATTGCTATTTATCTTTTTGGGGTGCGTGGGGTGGCCAAAATTTTAACAGCCAAAAATTTTAACAAGTAGCTACGATTTTATGGGGTTACTTTGGTGGAGACAAAAATGGCACTTGAACTACTACCTAATCTTAGTGGGCACAGTGAACTTGCTGCGCGCACTACATTTCATATTTTAAGAGGTGGGGTTGTAGTTTTATCTGGCCCTAGTGGCAGTGGACGCACAGTTTTTTGTGAAAAAATCATGGCGTCACTTGAGGATAAGCTTAGTGGTACAGCTTATGTTGAAGCTTGCACTCTAGCTTCAGTAGATGAGGTTTTTAAACTCATTTTAATGCAGCTAGCGCCGGAGTATTTAGCGCGTGACTCGGCTTTATCATCAAGCCTAAGTCCCCTTGAGCAGTTACTTGAAGCTTTAAGTAATCAGGAGCTTGAACCAAATACTAAAGCCCCATTAAGGCTCATTGTTTTAGATGACGCTGATTGCTTGTCACCTAAATTTTGGCAAGGCTTAAAGCGCGTTATAAAAAGCATTGGGGCTAAACACCAATTAGCTCTACTTGCAACTAGCCATAATAGTTGTGCTTCGCATTTACTAGCTCCCTTAGATGAATTAAAACTCAAGATTTTAAATCTTGAGATGCCAGAGCTATCGCCTCAAGATTGCGTCATGGTTGAAAACGCTATGTACCAATACGAGCTAAATAATTTGGCCTCTTCCATTGGGGCTAAAGGGCCTGAGGCCAATAGCAAATTACATGGGGTGGAATATTTTACCGCGGGTGAATGGACCTTTGGTCGAATTCATACTTTGGTGGAAAAAATGTTGCCACATAAGCAAAACAAAACAGAAACAACAGATTTAGACGAGGAAGAAATGAACAAGCAGAAAAACAAGCTTCTTTGGTTATTAGGATTTTGCGTTACTGTGCTCGCCGCAGGTTTAGTATATTGTGTGTTTATGTATGTGCGATACGTGGAACAAAAGGTCCCAGAAACCTCTGCTTCCACTCTTACTGTTAAGGCTAAAGCCAACAACGCCACTACTATAGATGAAGCTAAGACGGAAGATAAAGTTGTTGATAAGTTACCACCTGCATTAACCGAAGAAAACGTGGTAGTTAAATCTCCGGACGATAAAGTTGGTACCCAAATTGTCGTTGATGGTGAAGCCTTAAAATCCATTGAACAAGGTGAAGCTCCTAAAACTACACCTACCAAAAATGTTGATCCTAAGACTCAAGAGTCTGCCACCTCCTCAGAACCTCAAGTTAAAAACAAAGTGCAAACTAAGACTAAAACTTCTAATTCTGAGCCAAATTTAGCTAAGGACGATGCTTCGCTTAAGGGGACTTACGACTTGCAAACTAAAGAAGTAGTTGAAGTGGCCCCGGTCCAAGCGCTAGGCGATCCTAAGGCTCCAGCTCTTACTGAATTAAACGGCAAAGAAGACTCATCCTCTTTGAGCGTAAAGCCAAATGAAGCTAAGGCTGACTCAAAAGCCACCACTAAAACTACTAAGCCACAAGCCGTTAAATCAGAAACTGCCAAATCAGAGTCCGTTAGTGCCACTAAAAATGTAGCCAAGGTTGATTTTGCTAGCCTCGATGGTAAAAGCTATGTCATTCAAATTATTGCGACCCCAAGCCAAAAAGATGCTTTAAGTACGGCCGCTAAAATTTCAGGGCATCCTACTTGGGTATTAAAACGTACTCGTGGTGACTATATTGCGGTTGTTGGTAGCTTTAAGAATTATACAGTGGCTAAAAATGCCATAGCTGCATTTCCAGCTACTATTAAAAAAGCCGGGCCTTGGCCTAAGCTGGTATCTAAGGTACGCCAAGATTTAAACCAATAATGTATGACCCCGGCTAGGCCGGAGCTAGAGGAACAAACAAATGAGTTATATTATTGCCCCTTCAATTTTATCAGCTGACCTAGCTCGTTTAGGCGATGATGTAAAAGAGGTTTTAGCAGCTGGTGCTGATGTGGTTCACTTTGATGTGATGGATAACCACTATGTGCCTAATCTTACTTTTGGGCCCCAAATTTTAAGTGCGCTCATAAAGTATGGGATTAAAGCACCGATTGATGTGCATTTAATGGTTTCTCCGGTTGATCCTTTAATTGAAGCTTTTGCTAAAGCTGGGGCTACGAGCATTACTTTCCATCCAGAAGCTACATTACATATTGACCGTTCATTAGCGTTAATTAAAAGCTTTGGGCTTAAAGCAGGTTTAGCTTTAAATCCAGCAACTCCATTAAACGTTTTAGAATATGTTTGGGATAAGCTTGATATGGTTTGCATTATGTCTGTAAACCCAGGTTTTGGTGGTCAAAGTTTTATTCCGGCTGCACTTGATAAAATCAAGAAGCTTCGTGAAATGGCTAAAGCTGCGGGTAAATCTGATTTATTAATTGAAGTAGATGGGGGCGTAAAGCCATCTAATATTGCAAAAATCGCACGCGCAGGGGCAAATATGTTTGTGGCCGGGTCTGCAGTATTTGGCGCTCCTGATTATCAAGTTGTGATTAACGAAATGCGCGAAGCTTTGGCTGGGGTTTAAATGCAACTCTCATTTCGTCCCCAAGCGGTGCTCTTTGACCTAGATGGGACTTTAGCAGACACTGCTTTAGGGTTACACACCGCCACCTCTGCTGCCTTAAAGGCTATAGGGGTGGAACCGTGCACTTTAGAGCAGACTAGAACTTATCTTGGTAATGGCCCCTATATGTTATTAGCTCGCGCTATTGCCCGCTCACAAACTCCAGGAAGTGATATACTTGAAAGTGATGCTCTAAAGCAGGCTTCGCAGGTTTTTAATGAGGTTTATGGGCAGGAATGTTGCCGTGGTGATAAAGTTTTTCCAGGTGTAAAAGAGGTTTTACAAAATCTCGGCGCCCACGGTATTAAACGGGCTGTGGTGACGAATAAGCCTCACCAATTTGTGGCTCCGGTGCTCGAGAAAATTGGTCTACTTTCATTAGTTGATTATTACCTTGGAAGTGGCGTAATTGCTCTTAAAAAACCGGATCCTGAACCACTACTGTATGTCTGTCGACATTTTGGGGTGCAAGCGAACCAAGCGGTTATGGTCGGTGATTCATGGAATGACATTGAAGCGGCTAAAAGCGCTCACATGGTGGCCGTTGGCTTAACTTATGGTTATAACCGTGGGGTCGATATTCGAACTAGTGCTCCGGACTACTGTTTTTCAGAATTTAAAGACGTAGGACAACTGATACTTGGATAGATTAGCTTTACAAAACTAAGAATAGTTTAGTGGAGTTTAGACTTAGGTTTTAGAAACAAGGCTAGCTTTTGATGTTTGAAAAGTAGCCAAATTTTACAATTAACAAAGCAGCTTAAAAATAAGCTAGGAAATGAATTATGAAGGAAATTGTCTTCAGTGGCGCTCAGCCATCAGGCCAACTCTCTATTGGTAACTATATTGGCGCATTACGTCAATGGGTAGGGATGCAGAATACCCACGATTGTATTTTTAGTGTGGTAGATTTACACGCAATTACCGTGCGTCAGGATCCGGTAAAGCTTCATGAAGCTATTTATAACACCTTAGCTATTTATTTAGCCATTGGTATTGACCCTAAAAAGAGCGTGCTCTTCTTACAATCACAGGTTCCTGAACATACTCAGTTAAGCTGGGTACTCAATTGCTACACCCAAATGGGTGAATTAAGCCGTATGACCCAGTTTAAAGACAAATCAAAGCGTTACGAAGGCAATGTAACAGCTGGTCTTTTTGATTATCCTGTGCTTATGGCGTCAGATATCCTCCTCTACAATGCTGCCTTAGTTCCAGTTGGTGAAGACCAATTGCAGCACTTGGAATTGACTCGCGACGTGGCTTACCGTTTTAATCAATTGTATGGTGATATTTTTACTTTGCCAAAAGGCTTTACTCCAAAGGAAGGGGCGCGCCTTATGAGTTTGCAAGAACCTTCTAAGAAGATGAGTAAGTCTGACGATAACCGCAATAACGTTATCACCTTGTTGGAACCACCTAAAGATATCGTGAAGAAGTTAAAGAAAGCGGTAACCGATTGTGATGAACCGCCTGTAGTTCGTTACGACTGGGAACACAAGCCTGGGGTTTCTAACCTACTTGAACTTATGAGTGCGGTTACTTCAACTCCTGTGTCTGAGCTTGAACAACACTTCACTGGTAGTATGTACGGTAACTTTAAGTGTGAAGTTGCGGATGCAGTAGTTTCATTCTTAGAACCAATTCAAGCTCGTTATGCTGAATATAGACAAAACGAAGACTTCTTAAATCAAGTGTTCCGTGAAGGTGCCGAAAAGGCTCGTGCTCGCGCCCAAGAAACCATCGATAAGGTTTATCGAGCTGTTGGGTTTGTTTGTGATTAATTCTTACTAAAGGTAAGAGGCCGGTTGTGATGCATGTGAATAAACTTGTGGTGAAAACAATTTTTGCCATACTACTTGCCACTTTAGCGGGAGCGGCCGTGTATTATGCGGACCGTACTGGCTTTTTTGCGGTCAAGCAGGCTAAAAAGTCTGTCGAGACCGTTAAATCGGTGCGTATAGTAACAGTTGAAATGCAAAACACCGGCATTACCTTACCCCTAGTAGGGCGAGTTAAAGCTAATCGTTCGTTAGTTATTACTCCCGAGGTTACAGCTCGTATTAGTAAAGTAGCCGTAAAATCCACTCAAGAAGTAAAGAGCGGTCAACTACTAATTAAGCTTGAAGATGCAAGAGAACAAGCACGTCTAAATGAAGCGGAGGTTATTTTAAACAATGAACTTCGCCATCAAAAATTGGTGCGCACCTTAAGAAAAAAAGGGGTAGTCAGTCAAGATGCTTTTGAACAACTTGAAGCTGAAGTTGAAAAGCAACGCGCCATTGTAGATGCTAAACGTGCTGAACTTGCTAATTACAGTATTTATGCTCCGTTTTCAGGAGTGCTAGGTTTACACCAATTGACAGTTGGGCAGTTGGTAAAGCCTGGCAATGTGTTATTACAATTAGACGATATTAGTCGGATGTTTGTAGATTTTCAGGTGCCAGAACGTTTTTTGTCTAATATTCTTATCGGGCAAGAGGTGACAGCAGTCACTGACGCTTGGCCTGGACAAAGTTTTGGGGGCCGGATCGAAGAAATTGATACCCATGTTGATAGTAATACTTTGGCCGTAAAAGTACGTGTCTATTTCGAGAACCCTAAACATCGACTATTAGATGGGATGATGATCCAAATGCGGTTGCTCTTGTCGGCATCTCAACATCCGGTCATCCCTCTTAAAGCTATAAATTACCTTGGGGACGAACGTTTTGTTTTTGTGCTCAAAAAAGATGGCACCGTGACGAAGAGACGGATCGTTATTGGGACTGTTAATGGTTCACAGGTGGCGATCAAAGATGGCTTAAGAGCCGGGATGCAGATTGTCTCTGAAGGTGGTGAACGCATTAATGATGGTGATAAAGTCCAGATCATTAAAGACCGGGATGAACTTGATATGTCTGGTGAAAATCCTTTAAAGAAGAAGGACCGCCGGAATCGCGAGGATCTCGTACTTTGATTTTAAGTGAAATTTCAATTAAGCGACCTATAGCGGCATTGGTTCTCAGTGCTCTTTTGATTATTGCTGGGGTGGTCGCTTTTACTCGTTTGCAAGTGCGCGAACTCCCCGAAGTTACCACTCCTTCAGTTACCGTTAGAACCACTTATAGTGGGGCTTCGCCTGAAATCATGGAAACCAGGGTTACCAAAGTCATTGAAGATGAATTATCTGGGATTTCTGGGATCAAAAAAATTGTTTCTAATAGCCGTAGTGGTAGTTCTTGGATCTCGGTGGAGTTTAATCAAGGTCGAGATATGCTTGAAGCCATCTCTGATGTAAGAGATGCTGTCGCTCGAGCGCGTAAATCGTTGCCTGATGATTGTGATGAACCGATTGCTTCTTCTGATAATGGCGAAGACGAAGTTGTTATGTGGCTCAATCTTTCTAGTTCAAGCATGGAACGCGTTGAGCTGTCTGATTATGCTGATAGATTTGTGGTTGGGAGTATCAGCTTAGTCGATGGGGTTTCGCAGGTTAAAATCGTAGGTGGCCTAGAAAAGGTTATGTATGTGCGCCTTATTCCGGTGCGCATGGCGGCTTTAGGGATTACAGTTAATGATATTATCGACGCTATAGGCTACGAAAACGTCGAACTGCCAAGCGGGGAAATTCGTAACAGTGACATGATTTTTCCGGTAAGGATTAAACGTGTTTATGTGGATGCGGCTTCCTTTGAAATGCTACCAATTAGACGCGCAGGGATGGCAGAAACGGTTCGTTTACGTGACGTCGCTGAAGTAGAATTAAAAGCCAAAAATGAAGAAAGTATCTACCATCGAAATGGGCTCTCAAGTATTGGGATTGGTATCATTCCCCAATCAAATGCTAACCCGTTAGAAGTGGCGGCTAAAGTGCGGGCTAAGGTTGAAGAGTTAAGCAAATTTATCCCACGTGGGGCCTCTTTAGAAGTAGATTACGATAGTACGGTGTTTATTAGTAACTCTATTTTCGAGGTTTACAATACCTTAGTTATCACCGCTCTTTTAGTGGTGGTAGTTTTGTATTTATTTATTGGTTCGTGGCGGACCACTTTAATTCCGGCTGTTACGGTGCCTATTTCTCTTATTGCCGCTTTTGCCGGGGACTGGTTCTTCGCTTTTTCGATTAACATAATTACACTTTTAAGCTTAATTTTAGCGATTGGGCTCGTGGTAGATGATGCGATCGTGATGGTGGAAAACATTTCCTATCATTTACGCCGGGGTGAAGGTTTGCTTGCCGCAGCTTGGAATGGCGCGCGCGAGGTTGGGTTTGCTATAGTAGCTACCTCACTAGTACTCATCATGATTTTTTTACCCCTGATGTTTATGGATGGGTCTACCGGGCGACTATTTGTCGAATTTGCTGCGTTGATGGCTTTAGCGGTCTTCTTTTCAAGCGTAGTCGCTTTGACCTTGTCTCCGGCACTTTCGGTGTTGTTACTAAAAAGTACCCCGCAAAAACCTGGCTTAATGATGCGGTTAGGCGATTGGTGCTTGCAACTTGCGGAAAAGATCTACGCTTCAATTTTAGCCGTGGTGTTAGCAAATAAGTTCTTGTTGCCGGCGGTGGGGATTTTAATGCTAGGCGGGATCTGGCTTTTTTATGCGGGCCTACCTCATAACTTTGTGCCGGCTGAAGACCGTGGGGTAGTTTATGTGTATGCTGCGGGGGAAGAAGGGGCTAGTATTCACCGCATGAAAAGAAGCATGCAAGAACTTGAACAACGGCTACTTCCAACTTTAGGTCAAGGCGTCGTGCAATCCATTAGTTTTAGTACTCCTTCTTTAGGTCAAGGCAGTGACCAAAGTGGCTTTGTGGTGATCCAGCTCGTTCCATGGGAAGAACGAAGTGTAAAATCTGCCGATTTGGTCTATGAACTAAAGCAAAAGTTAGCCGATATTCCGGATATGCAAGTCTACGTTTATGAACCTGGATTTAAAGGCAAAACTGGGTCTCCGGTTAAGTATGTTTTAAGAGGCACGGATTTTAATACGCTGTATGCCAAAAGCACTGCATTAGTCAAAGCGGCTGAAAAAGCTGGAGTGCTTGTTAATGCTAGTACCAATTATTCCGAAAGAACGCCGGAAATAGAAGTGTCTTTAAATCCAGAACGAGCCTCAGCCGTGGGAGTATCTCTTATCGATGCCTCAAAAGCGCTACACACTGCTCTTGGGGGGATAAAACATACGACCTTTGTGGATCGTGGGGAAGAATACGATGTTTATTTAAGAGCTGATGAGCAAGAATTTAAAGATTTGAATTCGATTAGTTCTTTAAACATTCGTACCGATAACGGTGATATGGTGTCGCTTGGCAGTATTGCGGATTTTAAACTAAAAGCGCGGGCTAAGCGGTTACCTCATTTTGATCGCCAAAAATCAATTACTATATCTGCGTACCCTGCTCCTGGCCAAAGTTTAGGTGACGCACTTGATTGGCTTGATGCTTGGAGTTCTAAAAACCTAGAAGCTGACATGTCTGTTGCTTTAACGGGCGAATCTCTTGACTTTAGAGAAAGTGAACACGGGATGATGAATGTGCTACTTTTAGCGGTGCTCGTCGCTTATTTAGTATTGGCAGCTCAGTTTGAAAGCTTTATTCACCCTTTGATTGTGATGACGACCATTCCACTTGGTATTTTAGGTGGTCTATGGGGGTTATGGATGATGGGCTTAGGCCTAAATATCTATAGCCAAATAGGGTTGTTGCTTTTGATGGGGATGGTAACGAAAAACGGTATTTTAATTGTTGAGTTTGCTAATCAACTACGTGATCGGGGTTATGATCTCTATAGTGCCACTTTAAAGGCTGCGGTCCGTCGTTTGAGACCTATTGTTATGACTTCCTTGACCGCAATTATTGGGGCTTTTCCGCTCGTGGTTTCTGGGGGTTCAGGCTATGAAAGCCGCCAAGCAGTGGGCGCGGTAATTTTTTATGGCATGGGGGTATCAACGGTTATTACTTTACTAATTTTGCCGGCCCTTTACTTTATTTTTGCGTGCTTTACCTCAAGTCACGAACAGTATGAACGCCGTTTACGCCAAGAAGTAGCAGCGGGGCGTCGAGCGCAGAAAAAAGAATTACATCTAAATTAGATTTTGCTTGTAGCGCGAAGTTTAGTTATGGTTGGCGTGCGAATTCTAGTTTTAACTAGCACATGCCATAAAGAGCCAATGAAATTAACTTATGGGGTTATTGGCTAGCCTAATATACTTTCTAGCTAATTTATGGCGCTAGTCTAAGGTTCTTAGATAGTAGTTTAATGTTAGGTTTAGAAAAATTTTATTCGGCAGCTCTTTTTAATGGAATGGGACCGTGAGGTTTTGTATAATCAAAACTTAAATTTGGTACATAGTGGATTCACGTCTAGGCATGGAAATAACTAGACTTTATGGTATCTTTAGAACCATAAAGTTTAGAGGTTTAAAAGTTGTATCTTTGTTTAAATCGTGATTTATCGTGTAGCCTAAAATTCTCACTGAGAACTACTCCTATACGGCAAATTAAAAATGAAACCTGTTTGACCGGTTTTAGGTCTAAAAGTAAGATCAAATGCCATGCACCATCTAAAGGCATGACTTTAGTTTAGAGGAAAAAAAATGAGTAACATTACCAGAGCGGATTTCGATCGCTACGAAATGGGTGTTTATAATCCAGCTCCGTTTATTCCAGTCAAGGGCCTTGGTTCTAAGTTTTGGGATCAAGATGGTAAAGAATACATCGACTTTGCAGCTGGTATTGCAGTATGCGCTATGGGCCATTGTCATCCGGAGCTCGTAAAAGCCCTTGAGGAACAGGGGCGTAAGCTTTGGCAAATCTCTAACTATATGTGCACAGAGCCTGCTATCCAGTTAGCTAAGTACTTAGTTGAAAGTACTTTTGCTGATAAGGTATTTTTCGCTAATTCAGGTGGGGAAGCTAATGAAGCTGCTTTAAAATTGGCGCGTCGTTATGCGTTTGAAAAGTATGGTTCTCAAAAGGACGTTATTATTTCTTTTGAAAATGGCTTCCATGGCAGAACCTTATTTGACGTAACAGTTGGTGGTCAAGCCAAGTATCGTGAAGGTTTTGGTCCTCTTCCGGGCAATGTAATCCACATTCCTTATAACGATTTAGATGCTTTAAAGGCTGTAATTAACGACCATACCTGTGCCGTAATGCTTGAACCGGTACAAGGTGAAGGTGGGATCATTCCTGCACATAAAGAATTTTTAACTGGAGTTAGAGCTTTATGTGATAAATTCAATGCCGCTCTCATCTATGATGAAGTACAGACCGGCTTTGGGCGTTGTGGTTACCTTTATGCTTATGAATACTATGGGGTAGTGCCAGATATCTTAACTTCCGCTAAAGGGTTAGGCGCTGGTATTACTATCGGGGCGATGATGACTACTGACAAGTTTGCTGAAGTTTTCAAGCCTGGGGTTCACGGGACTACTTTTGGGAGCAATCCTCTTTCAACTGCTGTTGGCTGCAAGTCTTTTGAACTTGTAAATCAACCTGAATTTCTAGCAGGGGTTAGAGCTAAGGGTGAATTGTTTAAAGCACAATACGCTCAACTTAACGCTAAGTATAATTGCTTTAGTGATATACGTGGTTTGGGGTTGATGCTAGGGGCTGAACTTAAGGATGAAACCAAACTTAAGGAAGTTTGGGCAGCATGCTTACGCCAAGGGCTTTTTGTTCTTACTGCAGGTCACAGCGTAGTTCGTACCGTGCCAGCTCTCAATATCCCAGATGAAGATATCATGGAAGGCTTTAAGCGTATGGATAAGGCTTTAGCGGAAGTGTTCGGTAAGTAGCCTTTAAAGCAAAATGTTTCAGGCGCTTTATCTATAAGCATTAACATCTAAAATAAATTTAAAACCGGTCAAAACGTGCCCCCTGCTAAATTATAAAGTTCGGTTGCCACCTAAGACCGGTTTTTTGTTTTGGATTTTGGGATTTACATTGAAATTGGACCTTGCTTGTTAGAGTTTAATTTTTGCTCTTAAGGTAAATTTAATGTCAATAAAGTTGTGGATGTGGACAAGATTTCTGACTTTTTGAAAGGGACTTGTTCTATGAGTGAACCGAAAAATATCATGAAGTGGGCCGAGCTACTTAATCAGCGAGACGGCACTTAATCATGGTGTTGAGGTTAAAGTATCATTAGGGGGACGTTTTAGCTAAGAAAACCAAGGCCCCTAAAAGGTTCTGCTTTAAAGAAAATATCGGGCATTGTAAAAAGAAACCGGCTTCAAAAATGAAGCCGGTTTTTGTGCCTAGTTTGTAAACCAAAATCGAAAATTGGCTTACAAACTAGAAAATATAGGAGTCAACCTACGATTAGCGAGTGTTATATACCACGATGGTTTTACCATGGGCGCTGATGGCATTCGCTTCTTCAAGCATCTTAAGGATACGACCAACGGTTTCACGAGAACAACCTACGATTTGGCCAATTTCCTGACGAGTGATCTTAATCTGCATGCCGTCTGGGTGAGTCATAGCATCAGGCTGGTGTGCTAAGTTGATCAAAGTACTAGCGATACGACCCTGTACGTCTAAGAACGCAAGGTTACCAACTTTGCTACTAGTAGTTTGTAAACGGCGAGCCATCTGAGCGCTAAGGCGCATCAAAATTTCAGGGTTTACCTGAATAAGCTGGCGGAATTTCTTGTAAGAAATTTCTGCAATTTCACAAGCGGTTTTAGCTTTAACCCATGCAGTTCTAGTTGGGTTTTCTTTATCAGAGAATAAACCGAGTTCACCGATGAAATCACCTTGGTTAAGGTATGAAAGAATCATTTCCTTACCATCTTCATCCTTGATAAGAACAGCTACGGAACCTTTTACAATGTAGTAAAGAGTTTCTGCTTTTTCCCCTGAGTGAATAAGAGTACTTTTAGCAGGATATTTATGGATGTGACAATGAGACAGAAACCATTCCTGAGTAGGATCTGTCTGGGGTTTACCAATAAACATTATAAATCCTTTGTTAATTGACACTGTTGTAATAAGACCGGTGTAAGCTTGTAAGAATACCGGACGTAATTAGTGTACTTTATCCCTTGAAAACAAATCGCATCTGAATAAGGGCGCAGAAGACAAATTCTTTTAAATGATACTCAATATTTGCCAAAATTTCATTAGTATATTAAGATCACATTATTACTGATTGGCGCAGTGTGACGCGTATCACTAATTTTTAAACTCCTTTGCTATGCGTCTACCTAGAGTTTATTAAAAACCTAGTATTATTCAGTATATACCTTTTATCAATGACGGAGCTTATGAAGTTCTGTTATTTAATTGAGAAAACGCTAAAATGAGTGTTACAACGGAAAATAGCACCGCTCAGGTGCAGGAAGCAACTCCTGTTTTATCAACTGAAGATGCAAGATTTGATGATATTAGACATTACAAAGATTGCGAAGTAACAGGGGCTATTGGTAGCATCTTAGATAATGATACCGTGATCGGTGGCATTTCTAAGTATATGTTTCCTAAAATGCCAAAATTTTGTGAAAAATTGCTTCGACCTTTCGTTAAATGTGTGCTTAAGCGCCGTTTCTCTAAAGTTAAGACCATTCGCGATGTACAAGAGTATGTAGCCCAATTTATGCGCGGGATTATTCGCGATACTACTGATGGTTTTTCATCTAGTGGCTTTGACCGTTTAGATCCAAAAAAAGGCTACCTTTTTATCTCTAATCACCGTGATATTTCCATGGATCCAGCCCTGATTAATATGGCTTGTTTTGCTCACAATCTCGATACTGTGAAGATTGCAATTGGGGATAACCTTTTAAAATTACCAGTAGCTACAGATTTAATGAAGCTTAATAAGAGCTTTATCGTTAAGCGTTCTTTGTCTTCGGTAAAAGAAAAAATCAAAGCTTTTTCTGAATTGAGTGAATACATTGGGATTGCGGTGCGCACTGAACATCACAACGTTTGGATTGCTCAGCGAGAAGGTCGAGCCAAAGACGGTGATGATGAAACTGAAGTAGCTATCATTAAAATGTTTTATATGTATGGCAAAAAACAAGGTTTAAGCTTTGAAGAGTACGTTAAGAGCCTTAACATTGTACCGGTTTCTATTACTTATGAATATGATCCTGGTGATGAATCCAAAGCGCGCCAGCTTTATGAATCTTCAATAAACGGTTCATATACCAAGGGTAAAATGGAAGATATCGAAAGCATTGTTGGTGGGATTAAAGGCTATAAAGGTCACGTGCATATTAGCGCTGGTGCTCCTTTAACTGGTGATTATGCGACCCCGCAAGAATTGGCCGCGGAAATTGATCGTTACGTACACAAGCATTATAGAATGTACCCATCTATTCTGACAGCTGCAGGTAAAACAGAAGGTTTGCCTGAAGCGGAAGTGAATAAGTTCAATGCAAGAATTAATGCCATGCCTGCTCAGTTGCAGCCAATAGTGCGTTCTATGTATGCTAAGGCTTATGAGAACCATGAAAAGGCTATGTCGCTTGTGGCTAAGCATTAAGAATTACAAACGGTTGCTTTATTTAGTTTGTTAAGTGACCGGTTGATTGAGTTTTTTTTGGATACAAGTAAGATTTTGGTTATGGAAGTCCTGATTCAAACAGATCTAAACTTGTAACTCCAAAGCATGAAAATGGTGTACGATTACAAGCTACACTTCAATCAGAACCCCACGGGCTTGTCCGTGGGTGCAGTCAGTGAATTATTACACGAAACTTTGTGACTTTAAGAACCATAGGTTTAGGGCTATGGTTTTTTGTTTTGATTTTTGTGGAAATTTAACAATACATAGGATTTTAGCAATCGACTGCAAGTTAAGCTTTGACTTTGACTTTGAAAATTTACTTGGCGGGAAAACAAATTGCCGCATAACTATATGCGGCAATTTGAGCGTAGAGGAATGTTGTTAAAGTCCTATACCGGCTTATCGACTAGCCTAATTTAGCTAGTGAAAGGCGGGCCTTAAGAAGCAAGCTTTAATACATTTTCTTCATCTCGAGTGTCGTTAATTACGAATTCACATTCTTCATCAAGATCCATTTCGATGATCTTAGTTTTTGGAATGAAGTTGAATTCGGTAGCAGTTGAGATGGTGTAGGCACCCATCATCTTACCAACAATTAGGTCACCTACTTTAAGTTCTGGTAACATTTGGTTTTCAGCAATGACGTCAATGCTATCGCAGGTAGGGCCGGCTAAAACACTAGCGGCATCTTCGGCGGTTGATTCATTGTATGGAGTATATTTTGGGTAAACCACGTGATCAAAAATTTGTCCGCTGTAGCTGCAATATACGCCGTCATCTAGATAATACCAAGGCTTACCAAAACGATGAGAAATGCCAACTACAGAACAAATGTTTTGCATAACTGGAGCTGAGAGGAAGCGACCTGGTTCAGCAATGATTTCAAGGTGTGAAGGTAATTTTGCCAAAGCTTCACGGATTGGGGCGCAAAAACCGTAAATATCGGTGCTTTGAGCATTTTGGTAATCCACAGGGAAACCACCACCGATGTCAAGGGTGGCAAGAGAGATGCCTTCAGCGGCGGCTTGATTAATAAGAGCCCCGCATTCACGTATAGCTTCAACGTGACGAGTTGAGGTTGCGACTTGGGAACCTACGTGGAAAGAAAGCCCTCTTACGTTAAAGCCAAAATTATATGCTTTACGTAAAAGTGACATTACGTTTTCTGGGAGGGTGCCAAATTTCTTAGAAAGGTCAACCTTAGTTTCGGGGTTAGGGAAACTAACACGGAGCAATAGGTTTACCTCTTTTTGGTACGGAATGAACTTTTCAAGTTCCACTTCATTATCAAATACGAAAGTACGGCAACCGTATTCAAGCGCATGTTTGATATCAGAGTCGCGTTTAATTGGGTGGGTGTGGATGCATTTATCAGCTGCAATACCACAAGATTTAACTAAATCAACTTCACCATTAGAAGCTAAATCAAAAGAAGAACCTAATTCGTTTAAGGTTTCGCACATGATTTTAAGTGGTAATGGCTTTAAAGCATAGTGAAGAGCCACGCAAGGGAGGGCTTTGCTTAGTTCATTGTATTGGTGACGGATAGTAGCCTTATCAATGATAAGTGCAGGAGAACCAAAGCGGGTAACGATTTTCTGATAATCAATGTTAGCGGAAAAGAAATTGTTCATTGTATATGTACACCTCACAAATGGGGTTAACCCCAGGACAAATTACTGTGTTTCAGATGAGCTGAAACACACTTGCTTTTGGTAAAATAACAAAAGCGCGTTATTATTGCATCTTGGTCCAAATATGCAATAAAAAATTTAATTGAAAGTCAAATTTTATAAGGGTTTGATTGAGTGCTCTTTAGTGTGATTGACGTTTATTTTTCTTGTGAGAGTGTTGATTAAATTGATTGAGGGTTGATTTGTAAAATTACACACTACATATTAGGTCTTAAAATGGAGAATTGTTCTGTTTTTGTTTTTGAAAACTACTCAAAAAATGAAAAAATTTTCAACCTATAGTGTGAATTTTGGATACATACTCTGAGTTCATTAAAGACTCAAATTAATTAGATGTTTTTTTTTAAGCTATATCTCAAATATATAACAATAATGCAACAAAAATCCAAGTTTAATATATTATGTTTACATAATGCCGGTTTTATCGTTTTTTAACAGCAGAATATGAAAGGGAGTTTGTATGACTGTGTCTGGCCGCTGCCTGCAGAATGGACCTCTGACGGACAGTATAAAACAAAAAAGAATAGGCAACTCCAGATTAGCACGTGGGTTTACTATAATTGAGTTGATAATCGTAATAGTGATCATTGGGATTCTTACGACTATTGCGGTTCCTAGCATGAGAGAATGGGCGCTTGAGGGCCAGATTGAAACTAAAGCTGCTGAAGTTAGAAACCTATTCGAATTAGTGCGAACTAAAGCTACAGCCATGGGGAAGGTTGGCTATGTGGTTGGGACTAATAATGTTCAAGTTGGGTTAGATAACAAGGCTTTAGGAAACTCAATCGATTCATCTCCTCGGGTTATTATGGCTTACGTTGACGTTAACCAAAATTCTACCTTTGATTCTAATAATGATGAAATTGTTGCTTTAGTTGATATGGGTAAGGTTAAATCACATCTTAGCGGGACTTTTGCAGTTTTGCCTAGTGGTATTTCTGGGCAGTTAGATCAAAGCGGACCGCAATGGTTTACCCAGCTTACAGATACGGATAACTATAAATTTCAAGTTTGTTTAAGTACTGGGGGCAAAGATTTCTTTAATTATGCATTTGTTATTGATAGCACTGGGCGTATTCAAGAGACTCGTAGCAGAGGGAAAAATCTCTGTCCTGAACAGTCAGATAATGCAAGTTCTAAATAATGTTTAAATGTTAAGTTGATGCCAAGAAGGCGTCTTTTAATAACTTAAATCCTTTTGAGATTGAATAAAATGAAGATAAACAAAGGTTTTACCTTAATTGAGCTTGTAATCTCAATGCTTGTGGTAGCTGTAGCCATGTTAGGTTTTGCGGCACTGATGGCATATAGTTCACGCTCAATTCATTCTGGATATACCAAATCAGCCGGGACTAACGCTATTCAAGGGGTAATGCGAGTATTACAAAGTAATCGCGAAATGTTAAAAAAGATAGATTTTGATGGGGATGTAGTGACTTTAAAAGACACTGATATTAGCAAGTTGCCAGATGGTGTGGCCAAAGAGATGGTGAAGGAAGCCTTTACTAGAGCTGCTAATATTCCAGGGGTAAGTTTGGACACTAATGGTGAAAATTGTAGTTTATTTGAAATCCAAATTACAAGAACTCCTATTAGAGAGGGGTTTGATGATCTTGTGACTTTTCAGGTGGAAGCCCATTTTTTATATAGGCCATTAGTGGCACAATCAAAAAATAATGAAGGTGATACAGGTTGTAAATTGACTAGTGAAGACGATCCAAAGAGTAATCTTTGTCCTTTCGGCAATATTGAAAAAACTGCTGAAGCTAGAATTAATAACGGTTTAGTGTGTGATATTTTAAGGACTACATTATGATGGTTAAACAAAAAGGTTTTGGCCTTATTGAACTGATGATAAGCCTTCTTGTGTCCGTTATTATTATGGCTGGCTTATATGGATTACTTACATCAAGCATTGTAAATTTTGGTTTTTCCAAGGCGTCTAGTGATGCAGTGGATACTGCGCATCGTGTTGATAATTTTTTCAATGTCTTATTATTTCAGGCGGGTTTTATCAATTTCGAGCGAGCCATAAATGCGGAAGGTTGGGCAGCTGGGGCTGTGAATTTATCAGGTGTAGAAGGTGTAGATTTTCCAGCTTGGGAAGCGGATCAATTTGTTTATGCAAATAATAACCACAGTATTTTAATTCGCTATTATGGTTCTTCAGTTGATGATGATACTACTCATCATGAAGGAATTGATGCGGATGCTTCTAACGGTTTTATTACAGATTGTGGTGGCGTAGCCGTTGGGCGCGAAACATTAGTTACGGCTTATTTTACTGCCAATAAAAATGGTTTGATTTGCCAATATAATGATCGAACTAATAACAATGATACGAATCCGGATGATATAGTATTAATAGTATTAGATGCTTCTGTTAGAAGTTTGATGTTTGAGTTTGGTAGTACTTGGGATCCTAAATTTTTTGATAAAAATAATGATGGCTTTTATACTGCAGATGAAATTAATGAGAATACAGATTTAAAATGGAGCCATGTTGATATTGTTAGATATTCTTTTATTACCTCCCAGCCTTCTAACCAACGTCTTATTAAAAGCAGACAAGATACATTGAGACATTTTAATATGCCAAACTCTACCGTTGGTTCAGGAGAGGGAGGTGACGCAGGAACAGCTCCAGCTAATAATGTTGATTACAACTACCAAATTCCTGATAATGAAAGATCAAATGTACATCGAGTAATTACAGGTACTATATATTTGGTAAATGCTTCAAAAACAGTAGGTGAGAACTAAAATGTTAAAACGTCAAAGTGGTGCCGCTTTGGTTGTGGCACTTATGATAACTATCATAATGGGAATCCTTGCTGTAGGTATCAGTAAGGTTGCGACAACTGGTCAACGGCGTGAAAATGCTAATTTTGGGAATGCTATTAGCAATGCTAATGCAGTAGCTGGGATTGAAGCTGCATCTGGTTTTATTTCTGCGATAGTTGGGGTACCTGGTGAGGGGCGAAATTACGATATTAAAATGTTTCGTCCTGCAACTGATAAAAATACAGAATTTACAGTCGGAGTTAGTAAAAACAATACTGATACACAAATGAAATCTTATAAATTTCAAATTTCTGAAATTCCAAATATCTATAAAGGGGTTGAAGCTCAGTTAGATAAAAAATCTTTGTCCTACCAGGTTGGTGACAAACAGGTTACAAATTTATGGTTCAGAGGTTCTGCAGGTTGGACGCAGGATGACGTTAATAGTATTGTTAATGTTAATGGTAGCAATACAGTACAGTACCGCATAGAAGAACGTGACAATGTATTTTTGAGTTTAAATCCTGGTATGAACAATCAAGCTAATTCTCTTGGTTATCGTTTTTACCGTGTAACATCGCGTGGGGAAGATCCTAATTCTGGGGCGGTTACCATTTTGCAAACTCACATTTCTATCTTAGGTGAACACGGGGAGTAATTAAATATGAAATCAAAGGCAGGTTTTACCTTAGTTGAACTTTTAATTGTTATGGCCATTGTTGCTATCCTCGGGGTTATTGCAGTACCTAGTTATAGAAATTATGTCGTGGGAGCAAGACAAAACTCAGCTCAACAAGCTCTGCTTCGCATGGCTGGGGCTATGGAAAATTGCTACTCAATGAACCAAACTTACGTGGGCTGCTTTGGTGAAGGTAATAGTGGAGTTGACGATTTTTTAAAGGCCAATGATCTTGAAAGTTATTATACCCTTAAAAATGGGGAGAATTGGACAAATCCTACTGCAAGAAACTTCGTGGTTGCAGTTGAAGCTACAGGTGGACAATTAAAGGATGTGGCGACTAGTTGTCAAGTTTTAGCGGTGGATCGCTTGGGGCGTAAATTAATTGCGTCAAATAGTGGTACACTTTCGGTGGATGCGAATAATACTTGTTGGCCATAATAGGCTGGTAGATTACCTAATTATTTAACTAAGAAAGCTCCCGTGATTAGGGAGCTTTTGTTTTAGGTAACTTATAAAATTTTCTATTTAGCTTTTAGTAGCTTTATTCCTTGTTTTAGGCTGCTGGCACTAGGGTTTCTATTTTGTAGCTAGCTGAAGGGTCTAAAGCGAGTTTAGTCGCTAGGATAGGCAGAATTTCGGCAATGTTGCGATCAAATTCGAAAGGATAGTTCATGACGATCATCCCGGTTGCATGCATGCCTAAAAGCGTGTCTTGACCACATATTTGTAGTTCAGTCTTAATTGTACCTGGAATTTGCAATTTAGTTAGTTCACGGGTGAGTTCATAGCTACGGTCTGCTCCCTTACCTAATACTGGATACCATAGGGCAATGACAGCTTGATTGAACTTCTTGTGGATGTTTTTAATCATCTTAATGGTATTGCGGTAATCAGCATCTTCTTCAAATGATGGATCGATAAATACTATCCCTCTTCTGATGGGTGGAGGCAGTACAGCGTTGATACCTTCAAGTGCATCACGATGATGAACATGGCAGTTTTTAAAATGGTACATGTTGTACTTTAAGTTTTCATATTCATTAGGATGTAATTCAAGACATATTTGCTCATCTTGAGGACGCATCATGGCACATGCAATATAAGGCGAACCTGGGTAATTGACTAATTCGTCCTTGCCGTCATTTATTTTCTTTAAGAGTTCAAAGTATTCGGGTACTAGTTTATGGAGTTTTTCATTATGAAAAACCTTAGCGATCCCATTTAAGTATTCCCCAGTTTTATTGCTCCAATCGCTATTTAAAGAATACGCTCCAGCTCCTGCATGGGTATCGATATAGCAAAAAGGCTTATCTTTACGAAGCATAGATTTTAAGAGCAGAATTTCAGTTATGTGTTTAAGCACATCTGCGTAATTACCGGCATGAAAGCCGTGTCTATAACTTAACATGGGGGGAATCCTCCGGTTAATAATCATTGTAATGAAGCAATTAGTTCGCTTACTCTAAGATTGTTCGTTTTCAAAAGCGGTGATTTTATCTTGAAGTTCTTCGCTTTTGAGCATCCATTCTGTTTCTACTTCTTCAAGCTTTTCAGAGACGGAACTTTGTTCTAGTAGATAGGCTTGAAGTTCATTTTTGCGAGCTGCTTCGTAGATACTAGCGTCGGCTAAGATGGTTTCTAGCTCATTTTTTCTAGCATTAAGTTCATCGAGACTGTGTTCTAATTTTTCAATTTCCTTTTTTAAAGGAGAAAGAGTTTTGCGAAACGCAGCTTCGGCGCGTTTTTGATCTTTGTTTTTGAAATTATCGTTGGTTTGAACCGGCTTGTGAGCACGTTCATCGGCTTTTTCAGCGTTGAGTTTTTCTTGCTCTTTTTTATCAAGCTCCATGAGGTATTCATGGTAATCGTCAAGATCCCCGTCGAATGGGAAGACTTTACCTTCACTGACTGAATAAAATTCGTCCGTAGTAGTGCGCAGTAAATGACGATCGTGTGAAACTACAATTAACGCCCCTTTAAATGAGGATAAAGCAATGATGATAGCTTCACGCATTTGTAGATCAAGGTGGTTAGTTGGTTCGTCGAGTAATAGGAGGTTTGGTTTTTGCCAAACTAATAACGCTAATACTAAGCGAGCCTTTTCCCCACCGGAGAAATGACCTACCGGGTCGGTTACTTTATCTCCAGAAAAGCCGAAACCACCTAGGAATGATCTTAATTCAAGTTCACGCGCATCAGGCGCTAGAGCAGTAAGGTGTGAAAGCGGGGTCCCCTCTGGATCAAGGTATTCAAGTTGGTGCTGCGCAAAATAGCCTACTTTGACCGCCTTTGCTAAAGCGAATTCGCCACTAAGAGGAGGAATTTCCCCGGCGATAGTTTTGATTAAAGTTGATTTACCGGCCCCGTTGCGCCCAAGGAGCCCAATTCTAGAGCCTGGTACTATGTTCATTTTAATGGAGGTTAGTACGGTTTTGTCGGGATAACCTGCAGTTAAATTGTCCATGCGAATGAGGTTGGGCGGGAGGACGTTTTCGTTTTCAAAAAATGAAAATGAAAATGGAGAATCCGCCTGGGCTAGAACTATTTTTTCCATGCGTTCCATGGCTTTTAAACGGCTCTGAGCTTGTTTAGCCTTAGTTGCTTTATAACGGAACTTGTCAACAAAGGCTTGCATGTGAGCAAGTTCAGTTTGCTGCTTGTCATACATGGCCTTTTCAAGCGCGAGACGTTGGGCACGTTCAACTTCAAAATCAGTGTAGTTTCCGGTGTAGCAATTGAGTTTTTTATGCTCAATGTGAATTATGTTAGTGCAAATATTATCCAAGAAGTCACGGTCATGGCTGATGATAATTAAAGTACCAGGGTAGGCTTTAAGCCAGTCTTCGAGCCACATAACGGTGTCAAGATCGAGGTGGTTAGTTGGTTCGTCGAGGAGCAGTAAATCAGAGCGACAAATTAACGCTTGTGCGAGGTTTAGGCGCATACGCCAACCACCGGAAAATTCTTTGGTCGGTTTGGTAAAATCGGCTGTTGAAAAGCCAAGCCCTAGTAGTAATCGACCAGCCCGAGAGTTAATGGTGTAGGCTTGAATGTTTTCAAGTTCCATGTGTAAAGAAGCCGCCTTCATGCCATCATTGGCCTCTTCTGCTGCTTTAAGTTCTTTTTCTAAAGCTCGATATTGCTTATCCCCATCAATTACGTAATCAAGGGCTGATTCTTCCAAACCTGGAGTTTCCTGAGCTACGGAGCTAATAACCCAAGATGACGGGATATTGATGTCGCCATTTTCCGGTAAAATTTCTTTTTTTATAAGGGCAAATAAGGTTGATTTACCGCAACCATTACGTCCAATTAGACCAACGCGTTTATGAGGATAAATTGTGGCGCAAGCATTGTTAAGTAGCGTGTTATTGCCACGCATAACTTCTAAATTGTTTATATAAATCATGAGTAAATCCGAAGTGAAGGGGCTCGCTTGTGGAAGCGTTCTCGCGGTCTTAGGGGCTCTGAACTAGTAAATTAAAGTCCTGCCTGTGGATAAATGTAAGGGTTTAGACACATTAAAGTTAGTTAATAATCTCCCTTTGACCCACATATCCTTTTACCCGCAGTTTCATAACTAGACGGAATAAATCATTGCTACTTTGGGGGATAGTGCTTTTGTGGCTTATAGACCCTCAATGATAAGCGTTATAAGCGTTATAAGCGTTAAAAGTACAATCCCAAGTAAACATTAAAGCAAGGAGCCCCGTGGGCCTAAGGCTCTAGTCTGGGGCTAAGCCGTCTAGAGGAGGCTAACCTATTTATTGCTGTAGTTCACAAGCCAATTGCTATTATCTGAGTGTATTATACAGTATTGACTTAGGACTTGATTTAATTCTTCAGCAAAATCAGTTATGCCTGGTCTTTTGATTGAGTAAAACCTGTGTTTTATGTTGTCTAAATAGCGTCAGGGGCTCTGATACCGGTAAAAGTAACAGTTTGGATTCCATTTTCATTGCTAATGTTTGCAAGGTCCCCACTATAGTAATATGGGGTGAATAGCTGCTGGTTCGGATTATTTTCTTTAGTCGCAAAATACAGCGTCACTTTAGCTTTAGGATCATATTTACCTCTAATGCCTTGAGATAAAATGTATCCAACTAAGGCATGTTCGCTTGAATGGTAGCCGTTACGCCAAAAATGTTGCTTTTGCCCTAATACAACTTCTCCATATTGACGGTCGGTTAGCTTTCGGGTCCAAGTGCGGACTGTGCCGGTTATTGGGGCTTGTCCTACTAATGCTGCGTGTAGCATGGCTTGATCTAATTCCGCCCAAATCCACCAAGTTGCGTCGTGGCGTTCATCATCTTCATACCAAAAATTTCCATCAGGTTTTAAGGCGTCTTTTACGTAAACAGCAATCCCGTGTAAAGCCTTTGCTCTAATCATAGGGTCACCTTTAAGAGAGGCGGCGATATCTCTCATCCACCAAGTCTTAATCCCATGACCGTAGTTAGCTAATTGTCCTATTTTATTAGGGTTGGCGATATCACCAGTTAAGCTACCATAGAACCTGCCGGTATTTGGTTCAGTAAAGTAGTTGTCAATAATATCAAGCGATTCATCAATAGATGTTTGCCATAGAGGTTTTAACTCCTTTGGTAGTAGGCGCCATAAAAGTAGCAGGTAGCAATTAAGTTCATCTAGCTGAGGCGAAAGTTGTATATCTTTGGCCTTATCGGCTTCAAAATCTTTAAGCACCCACTTTAAAATGCGACTATGTTCATCGGCGCAGTAGGTATAGATGTATTTGCGAATGGTTTCGATCGCATCTAGGGATTCTTGTGAATGGGTGAGATATACATTCATAGCTAACCCTAAGGTGGCGCCACACAAATCTTGAATAGCGCGTTCCTCTAGTTTTGGGTGGCCTGATTTAAGCTTGGAAAACTGTTGTTCATCTGAGTTGACGTTGGCGTGGGCTTCATTTGCTGTGAAAAAGGTATAAAAAATGCCATGTTCATCGCGTGCATGATCAAGCAGATAACGAACGCCTGCTTCATGAAGTTTTAAAGCTTCTTGATCCCCAGTTAGATTAAAGAGAGCGCCATACGCAAAAGTTTGACGTGACATCATGCGGACGTATTGGCGTTTTAAAAGTGTGTTGATATCAATGCAGTAATGAGCGAGCAAAATTTTTAAATCACGGGGTGCTTCGTGAGTTAAATTAGCGGGAGCTGAGTTTGGGGTAGTAGAGTTTAAATTAGTGTCCTGGGTAGCTCCGCCAATCAGAGTGCCATCGTTATTGCGCCAAGTAGGGAAATTGCCGATTGGGTTTCCTTTGGCTTCATCTTGTAACCAAAATTTAAGGAGTAATTTAGCGTGTTCTACCCATTCATCGGCAGTAGGCAAAAGAGCAAGATCCTGACGTGGGGTGATGGAAGCATTTTGCGGGGCAACATTCGTAACGACAGACATATAATAACTCCAAAACTAATTGATAACTAGTTAATAATACTGAATGTTTTAAAAAATTAAAGTGTTATGTGCGGTAATGTAGCTTTAGTTACGGTTGAGTAATTGTTGAGGTGATCCTTTAATGAAATACTATGTAACTAAATAAAAATAAATGCTTTTTGCGGGCCCTAGCAAGGCAAAGTTAAAAGGTGCGTACAGGTTAAAGGCTCGGATTTATATAACTGAGAAAATTTATAGCGCACTATGTTATAATTGAACCGTTTGATGTAAAAGGACTAGATTTTATGAAGATTGAGAAGAATACTGTAGTTAAGCTTGATTTTATTGTAACTGACGAAGAAAACCGCGTACTTAATGCGGAAAATCGCGAATCTATAGAAGTGCTTATTGGGCATGATCAGTTAGTTAAAGGCTTTGAAGATGCAATTATCGGTCACGAAGCTGGTGATAAGATTAACGCAGTAGTTCCCCCAGAACTTGGTTATGGTGAATATAATCCAGGTTTAGTTCAGGAAATAGATCGTAACCTTTTTGATGGGATGGAACTTAATGAAGGTGATACCTTCCTTGCTGATACCGATCTTGGTAAAATGCCACTTACTGTATCTTCTATTAAGGAAGACAAAGTTGTAGTTGATGGCAACCACCCATTTGCTGGTAAAACTTTAAAGTACATGATCGAAATTGAAAATGTACGTGCAGCTACTGAATCTGAAATTCAGCATGGCCATGTACATGGGGAACATGGTTGTTGCCATGACCATGACCACGAAGAAGATCATTGCTGTTGTGGGCACCACCATCATGACCATGATGAAGAAGGTGATCATAAGTGCTGTGGCCGTCATCATCACGAACACGACGAAGCTCATGAAGGCGAACACAAGTGTTGTGGTGGCCACGGTCATCATCACCATGATCATGATGAAGATCATGAATGTTGTTGCCATAAGCACGACTAATTTTGTTTAGTGAGGGCCTTAGATAGCGTTAGAGTCTAACTTGAGTGGGGATGATACGAGTTTCGTTCACGCTAATTAAAGCTAACTAAAAAAAACAAAATTTTGCGCCGAAATATACCCGGCTAAATTTGAAGATGGGCGCCCGTTAAAAGCGCTCTTCTTCTTACCTTAAACTAGCAATTAAAGTTAATTACCTCAAGGTGCCACTTGCTACTTGTTCATAGTTAGAACATGGTGAAGGCGCCTTGCTTAATTTTTAGTAGTCAGAAATTTGGCTGACTGCGACATGAAATTTTAGGGCTTTAACTTTGTATTTGAGCTTTAACAGTTGGGCCATAATTAAATTATGGTGCTTGCTGCTATAGTGTAGTTAATCGTTAAAATTTTCTTTGTTAGAGCCTAAGTTGACCTCGTTTTAAATTTAAAGCCCTAATAAATCCACCTTCCTTATGACCGGAGCCACATATGAAATATATCATCAAACTTTTTCCTGAGATGATAGTAAAGAGCAAAACTGTACGCCAGAGAATGACTAAGGTTTTGCAGAGTAATATTCGTAATGTCTTTACTCGTCGTGGCATTATTTGTCACGTGCGTATTGAATGGGATAAGCTTGTGGTTCGGGTTGATCCGGTGGAAAATCCAAATCTACCAACAGTAGACGAAGTGACTAAGATCCTCACTGAAATTCCAGGGATTCAAACAGTGCTTAGTGTAGAAGAGTATAACTATACCGATCTACACGATATTTATGAAAAAACAGCTGCTATCTATGGCCACCAATTAGCAGGTAAAACCTTTTGCGTGCGTGTAAAACGTAAGGGTAAGCAGGAATTTACTTCGATCGAAGTTGAGCGTTATGTGGGGGGCGGGTTAAATCAGAACTTTCCATCAGGCGGGGTGAGTTTAACACATCCTGATATGACGATTCAGCTCGAAATTGATGATGAAAAGTTATACCTCATTACTAAGATTAGTACTGGTTTAGGTGGTTATCCATTATCAACCCAAGAAGATGTAATCAGTTTGATCTCTGGTGGCTTTGATTCTGGGGTGTCATCTTATGATTTTATTAAACGTGGCTGTCGTGTACATTACCTCTTTTTTAATATGGGTGGTAATGCTCATGAAATTGGCGTTAAGCAAGAAAGTTTTTATTTATGGAAACGATTTGGTTCTTCACATAAAGTACGTTTCATTACCGTGCCTTTTGAAAAGATTATCGGCGAAATTTTAACTAAGACAGATCATAGTATCCGTGGGGTGGTGCTTAAACGCATGATGATGCGTGTAGCTGCGCAAATTGCCGATAAAATGAAAGTTGAAGCTTTGGTTACAGGTGAAAGTTTAGGTCAAGTATCAAGCCAAACTTTAACTAATCTTTCAGTTATTGACCGCGTAACTTCAAAGTTAGTTTTACGTCCATTAATTTGTAGTGATAAACAAGATATCATCGATTGTGCGCGTAAAATTGGGACCGCCCATTTTGCTGAATCGATGCCTGAATATTGTGGGGTAATTTCTGACCGACCAACAGTTAAGGCTAATCCAGCCTTTGTGGATGAACAAGAAGCTTTAATGGATATGTCTTTAGTTGAAGATGCAGTAGCCTCTTCAAAGTGGATGGATATTCGTGAAGTACCTAATGATACTAAAAAGACTATTGGTGAAGTTGAGGTTACCGCTTTTGCCGGACTCAATGAAGTAGTAGTTGATATCAGAGCCCAAGACGAAATAGATAAGCATCCGCTTAAGGACCTTGAACGTGATCATTTGGAAATTCCGTTCTTTAAAATTGCAACTGAATTTCCAAAACTTGATCGATTAAAAACATACTTACTCTACTGTGACCAAGGGGTTATGAGTAAAATGCAAGCCATGTATCTAAAGGATCAAGGTTACCAAAATGTGAAGGTGTACCGTCCTGAAGTCGGTGGTTGTGCAGTGTGCCGAGCAAACGCGGAAAGTGAAGAAGCCACCAACTCTTCCGTAGCTAAAGCTGAGTAGTCAAAAATATTGTTTGGCGATATAGACGTTAAGCATATAAAGTTCCAACCTTTAATTAACATGGTTTAAAGTAAAAAGGCTGTCACTCTCAGATTAAGTGGCAGCCTTTCTTATTTTAGGAGCTAATTTAGGTTTAGTGTTTTGCCTAAATTACCAACATGTCTTGAGCGACTTTATTCGCAGTCTTTCGGTCTGTTAAGTGCGTTAAAATTGCCAGTGCAAAATCTATAGCGGTAGCAGGACCACGGCTAGTAATAATGTTATGAGCTTCATCAATTACTACGTTATCAGATTTGGCTTGCGGTAGATATTGTTCGGCCCCAGGGTAGCCTGTCGCCGGAATATTTTGGTTAAGGATGCCATGTTTAGCGAGCACTAAAGCAGGAGCAGCACAGATAGCAGCAATCAGTTTGCCGGCGGCAAATTGTTCTTTTAGGATAGAACCTACAAGAGGAGAAGCCCCGCAATTGTTAGAGCCAGGTAAGCCACCTGGAATTATTACCGCATCAAATTTGGTGGTGGCAGCTTGTTCTAAGGTAGTGTCTGCTTTAATAACAGTTCCATGCGCGCATGCCACCTCAAGACTTTGATTTAAAGTAAGGGCTGCCATGGTTAAATCAACTCCGCCTCGACGAAGGATATCAATAACAGAAATAGATTCTAATTCTTCCGCGCCTGTAGCCATGATAATTAATGCATTTGGCATATAAGTGTTCTCCTTGAAATAAAGAAAGTAAAAACATCCTTAAAACATCGATAAATAATTTTAAGGATCGTGTCAGTAATGTATCACACTTTTAAAGCTTTATTGTGGCTTGTTAGGTTAAGTTTTGGGAGTTTGGTTACACATTAATTCTTTTTCTAATTGTTGACAAAGTGGTGCAGGTAGATTGTTTTTAGTGGCGACTTTAATAAGCGGGGTAAGAATGTATCCCACTTCGTTGAGGCGACCATAGGCCACATCTTGTTCCATAGAAGAAAAGTTAGTCGCGGTCGCTTTCATAATGGTTTTTACCGTTGTCAAAAGTTCTGTTTTAGTGGTGTTTAGGCCTAAAGCTTGCAATATTGGGGTAATTTCAGAGCAGAGGTCTTCAACTACAGCTTGGTAACTAGACTTTAAAAGTTCGCCGTTAGAGCATTGATAACGAGCAGTTAACGGATTGATTACCGCATTAGCACTAAGCTTCTTTAGAAGGTAAGGGGAAACATCGAGTACTCTTTGGCCGTTAAGAGCTTGGGCTATGGCGTTAATTAAAGGGGCGGATGGAACAAAGGAGAACTTAGGCACATAAGAGTTATTTAAGCTCATAGTTGGGCCTATAAAGGTTGGGCCTACGCCACGATGGAAACAACAGTTGTGTTTTTTCATGGCTCCATGCGCAGTGATAGCCGCAAAAATTGGTTGGCCTTTAGGTAGTTTTTCTTGGGCTTTGGTTGCGGCGCCGAGGCCATTAGCGGCTATTATTACAGGGCATTTAGCTTGGAGGTAAGGTTTAACTTGGGCACAAACTGAAGCCACGGAAAAAGCTTTAGTGGTGATAATGAGGGCATCTGCGTGTAATAAAGCCTTCGGTCTAGTAACAAGAGCTTGGTGATACGATAATCCGAGGTCCCAAAACGCTAATGATTTGCGCTTACAAACTTGGTGCGAAGGTCTTGGCTCAATAAAAAATGGATCGAACCGATGCGAAGATTTTAGTAAATGATAAAACAGTAAGCCAATGCTCCCTGCGCCGATAATGGCTAAACGGGGTAAGTGTTTATTTGCATGGGTGAGGCCAATGTTATGTTTTTTACTATCCATTTGAAACCTTTTGGTTGCATAAATAGAGTGAGGCAAAAATACAATAATGTAACATAGTTCATGAATTGTATGCTGGTCTCTTTCTTTAATTACACTGTTTTTGTGAGAAGTGCGTTAACGTGGTATAATTTGGGCGTTTTTGACCTAAAAATCTATGTTTTGAGCGTAAATATAGCTAAATTAGGTTAGTGAGCGTCGAAGTTGCATATTTTGAGGTTTAGGCTTCGAGGTTTAGGCTTCGTTTCTTTTTGTAGGTGATGGTATGACCAGTATGAATGATAATTTGCTACAGGAACCAAATGCTAATCCAACAACCAAGCCTAGTTTTGAAGAAATGATGGCCCAAATTGAATCTATGCTTTCTGATATGGAAGGGCAAAAATTAACCCTTGAAGAGCAAGTTCGTAATTATGAGCAAGGCATGAATTTAATTGCTGAGTGTAGCCGTTGTTTAACTGAGGCCCGTAATAGAATAGCAGAAGTATATAACGCTTCTCCTGCAGGGCGTGAACGAGCTTTACGTGAACGTAATTTTGCGCCGGAAGCAACTGATTTAGGTGACAAAGCAGCTCGTTAAAATTTCTTTAAATTAGCTTGTTTATAAGCTTTAGATTAAGTAGCTAGAGCTTAGGTTAGCTAGTTGACAAAAAATAACAAACAAAAACAAAAAAACATATAACAGGTTTACGACTTAAAGCCAAAGGTCTGTATAACTAGGATTAAAGCAAAATTTAATTACACTAGCTAAAGGCTTTTTAGCGCTGCGCTAGATAAGCTTTGGATTAAGCTTTTTCTAGTGACGTTAAGTTTTAGGTACATGATTTTAAATGTGGATAGTCCGGGCGGATTAAAAGATGAATTTAAAAGAAAACATGGTTTATTGCCAAGAGCGGGTAAATAACTACCTCAAAGCATATCTAGACAATTTACCGGAAGTTGCCCCGAAATTACGTGACGCTATGGCTTATGGCGTATTGCTAGGTGGCAAAAGAGTGCGTCCGTTTTTAGTTTATAACGTCGCTAAGTCTTTAGGTATTGATTACGATTTAGCTGATGCGCCGGCTGCTGCTATTGAATGTATTCATGCTTATTCGCTTATTCACGATGATTTACCGGCGATGGACGATGATAGCTTAAGACGTGGTCATCCAACTTGTCATGTAAAGTTTGGTGAAGCTACTGCTATTTTAGCTGGTGATGCTCTGCAGACTATGGCTTTTGAAATTTTAGGTACTGCAGCGGAAAAGTTTGCAGCCCGTGGTTTAACTGCTAACCTAGTTGAAATGTATAAAGTTTTAGCGCGGGGAAGTGGTTACGCTGGGATGTGCGGAGGTCAGGAACTAGATCTTGAAGCTGAAGGTTTATTGGTTAGCCAAGAAGCATTAGAGAAGGTGCATCGCCACAAGACTGGGGCTTTAATTGAAAGCGCAGTTGATTTAGGTTTGTTATTAAATCCTACTCTGCCCCAAGGTACCAAGGAAGCTTATGCCTCATATGCTCGTGGTATTGGGCTTGCGTTCCAAGTATGGGATGATGTGCTCGATATTATTTCTGATACAGAAACTTTGGGTAAACCACAAGGCTCAGACGAAGCAGAAGAAAAAAGCACTTACCCTCGTCTCATGGGACTAGAGGCTGCTAAAAAGTATGCTTTGGATTTAGCCAATAAAGCTAAAGATAGTTTAAAAGCTACAGCGCACGATACTCAGGTATTGTGTGACTTTGCTGATTTTATTGTATCACGGGATCATTAAAGTTTTTGGCGGCCGACCTTGGCGCGGCGCGGGATGGTATCTTGGAAGACTATAAGATTCTTAATCGCATTAACGACCCACGAGATTTACGCGGTTTGACAGTTGAAGAGCTAAAAACATTAGCTACAGAACTTAGAGATTTCTTGCTTAAAACTGTCAGTCAAACTAGTGGTCATTTGGCCTCCGGTCTTGGGGTGGTGGAACTTACAATTGCGCTTCACTATGTTTACGATACTCCTAATGACTCAGTTATTTGGGACGTAGGGCATCAAGCGTATCCACATAAGATTTTAACTGGGCGTCGTGATACTTTAGCCACTATTAGACAAAAACACGGGCTTCATCCGTTTTGTTGGCGGGAGGAAAGTCCTTATGATGTATTTTCTACGGGCCATGCTAGTACTTCCATTGGGGAGGCATTAGGGATCGCCATTGCTAATAGAGTGCAACATAATGGTCATCATGTGGCTGCCGTGATTGGTGATGGAGCGCTTACAGGTGGAGTGGCTTTTGAAGCTTTAAATCACGCCGGCGATCTCGGAGAAAACATGCTCATTATTCTTAATGATAATGAAATGAGTATCTCGGAGAGTGTGGGTTCATTGGCTAAACATTTAGCGATGTGGATAAGTAGTCCTTCGTATGCCCGTCTGCTAAAAAGTAGCAAAAAGGTGCTAGATAATGTGCCTTTGATTCGTGACTTTGCTTTAAAAGCTCAAGAACACTTAAAAGGGATGGTCGTTCCGGGAACTATCTTTGAAGAATTTGGGTTTAATTATGTTGGTCCAATAGACGGACATGATTTAGAAACACTAATTTCAGTACTGCGTAATATGCGTAGTTTAGATGGGCCACAGCTACTTCATATTACAACTACTAAAGGTAAAGGTTATACACCGGCCGAGTTAAATCCGTCAGCCTACCACGGGGTGCCTAAATTCAATATGGATATAGGGATCCAAAAGCCTAAAGATACCAAAATTTTTACTTATTCTGACTTGTTTGGTAAATGGTTAATGAAAACGGCGGCCCAAAACCCAAAGCTCATGGGGATTACTCCTGCTATGTGCACCGGTTCGGGCATGGGTGAATTTGCAAAAAAATTCCCTCAGCAGTATTTTGATGTGGCGATTGCTGAACAACACGCTGTTTTACTATCTTCAGGTATGGCAGTTGGTGGCTTAATGCCCGTTGTTTCCGTTTACTCAACGTTCTTGCAACGTGCGTATGACCAACTTATTCATGATTTGGCTATTCAAAAAGCCCCTGTTATTGTGGCAATTGATCGTGCGGGCGTAGTTGGGCCTGATGGGCCAACACACCAAGGGGTGTTTGATATTGGGTTTGTACGAGCAATTCCGGGATTTATCTTCTTCGCTCCGGCTAGCACTGTTGAAATGTGGCGCATGTTAAATACTGCAGCCAAACTTAATGCCCCGGTGGCTATTCGTTATCCACGTGGCTTTGGTAAAGATTGTAATGACTTTACAGAGGATGACGAAGAAACTATTGAAGTGGGGCAAGCCCAAGTATTACGCCAAGGTAAAGACGTGTGTGTAGTGGGGTGGGGGCCTTTAATCAAGGATGTTGAACGTTATTTTGCAGAAGTTAATGCCGATTTTACTGTAGTTAATATGCGTAGTATTAAGCCTCTTGATTTAGCTTGCATCAAAACTCAAGCGCTTAGCCACAAATGGCTGATTACGCTTGAAGATGGCATGATTAGCGGTGGGGTTGGTGAAGCAGTGGCGACTTATGTAGCTAACAACAGATTAGGAGCTGGGGTGTACAACTTGGGTATTCCTGACGAATTTGTGGAACAGGCTACATGTGACGAGATCTATCGGGCCTATGGGATGGATCATGAATCGGTTTTGGCTTTAGCCCAAAAGCTTGCGCGCCAAGACTAGTTATGAATCGACGGAAAACAAAGGCTAAACTAACTTAGCTTCCTAGATTCCATGGAGCCTTAAGTTTAAGGCTTAAGGCTATTGTGGTTTTTAAACAATCAAATAAATTTTTTACTTTTAATAACCGAGGTGGGTAAGTCCATCTTTAGAGGAGATTAACAATGCCTTCTTTTGATATTGTGTCTGAACTTGCGATGAATGAAGTCCAGAATGCTGTGGATAATGCTAATCGTGAAATTTCATGCCGCTTCGATTTTCGTGGGGTTGATGCTTCTTTTGAATTTAACGAAAAAGATAAATTGATTAAAGTTGCAGCTGATGCGGACTTCCAAATTCAGCAGATGAATGATATTTTGCGCGATAAAATGGCTAAGCGCCAGATCGATCCGGCAAGTCTTGATTTTCAAACTCCAGAACAGTCAGGTCGTCGCTTTAATGAAGAAGTTAAGCTTAAGAGTGGGATTGAACAAGCTATGGCTAAAAAGTTAGTCAAAACCATTAAAGATTCTAAAATTAAAGTTACCGCCCAAATTCAAGGTGAAACTGTTCGTGTAACTGGGAAAAAGCGTGACGATTTACAAGAAGTGATAGCTCTTATTCGTGGAGCTGAGTTAGGGCAACCATTCCAGTTCAATAACTTCCGTGATTAATTTGTCGGCTTTTTTAGAACGGTAATTGGTTCTTAAATGATCTAAGCATAAAAAGGAGCTGCAAGACAGCTCCTTTTTACTAGGTAAGAACAAATCGAAACAAGATTTTTAGCGCAAGAGGTGCTTAAATGGCCCAAGAACAAGAATCTCAAAGCATAGCTTCAACCTCAAGTAAACCCCAGGGCAAAGGTGAAGTAGGGGCTACGCTTAAGCGTATTTTTTCCATGCGCATGTTTATTTGCGTGGTTCTTGGATTTAGTTCAGGTTTACCGCTTTATTTGCTGTTTAATCTAGTCATGGCATGGCTGCGAGATGCCAATGTCGATCTTAAAGATATTGGGTTATTTTCTTTAGTGACGGTGCCATATATTTGGAAGTTTTTATGGGCCCCATTTTTGGATCGCTACAATGTGTTGCGGTGTGGGCGCAGACGTAGTTGGATGTTGTTAACCCAACTAGGTTTAACGGTGTTAATTGCGGGATTAGGCCTTTTTACGCCGGGTGAAACATTTAAATTTGCGGTATTTGGTTCAAGCTATGAGTTGGCTAATTTAACTCTTGTTATGGGGCTATGTACTTTAATTGCATTTTTATCGGCTACTCAAGATGTGGCCTTAGATGCTTACCGCCGTGAAATATTAGCTGATGAAGAATTGGGGCTAGGGAATGCTTATTTTGTTAATGCTTATCGGATCTCAGGCATGATTCCGGGCGGTTTATCGCTAATTTTAAGTGAATATATTTCATGGCACTTTGTATTTCCGATTACGGCTTTTTTTATGTTGCCGGGGATTTTGGCTTCCATTTTTATCAAGGAACCTGCGTGCTGCGCCGTGCCTCGGACTTTACTAGAGTCGGTTTATCTACCTTTTGTGGAATTTATAAAACGAAAAGGCGTGCTTGGAGCTATCGGGGTTATTTCATTTATCTTTTTATATAAACTTGGCGACAGTATGGCTACAGCTTTAGCGACGCCGTTTTATATGGATATGGGGTATTCTAAGAGTAGCATTGGGATTATTAACAAGACTGCTGGGCTGTGGACAATGGTCATAGGTGGTTTTGCTGGGGGGATCTTAATGCTAAAAATCGGCATAAATAGAGCCCTGTGGATTTTTGGGGTCGGGCAAATTATAACTATTTTGGGTTATGTGTTTATTGCGCATGCCTGGAAGCATCCAGATTTTGTGGCTACGCTTTTAACCCAAGTTGGTAATCTTGGGGGAATTTTGGCGGAAAATCCACTATTTAGTGGGGCGGGATTTGAGTTTCCAAGCAAAACATTGCTCGCCATAGTTGTCGGCGCGGAAAGTCTTGGAGCGGGCCTTGGAACAGCCTGTTTTGTAGCTTATATGTGCCGTGAAACCTCCCATCAATTTGTGGCTACTCAGCTTGCGATTTTTACCGCCCTTTCGGCTATTCCACGGACGGTTTGCAATGCAAGTACAGGCTATATTGTTGAGTGGTTAGGATGGGAGCATTTCTTTATATTTTGTTATGCGTTAGCCATTCCTGGGATGGTGATGCTTATATATGTTGCCCCTTGGAAGGACAATTCTGTAAAGCCAAATTAACGCGTATTTTTTGCCATCTTAGTACAAGTTCAGAGGCAAATAAATGAAAGAAATTGTTAGTTACGAGCTTTAAAGTTGTCAAAGTGTGATTTTTATGGTCAACTTTGCTTTAAGGGAGAAGTGGTTTTCAGAAATTGACGCATTCTCTAGTGTTAAAAGTATATTTTGGCCTCGTTACGACGTTAAATTTTTTGAAATATGTGCGCATTGTGTCAAAAATACATGCCTTTGTGGTAGAATATAGGGCAGATCTTTACGCATTTTCAGCGAGAAGTTTTTTTGAAAATGTGTATTGTATTTTAGGTGTGTCTTTTGACATTTTTAGTTTAGCTTTTCTGCCATTTATTCTCTGGAAATACCATGATAAATATTAAGAAAGGATTAGATATCCCTCTAAGTGGCAAGCCGGAAATGAAGATTAGTGTTGGCCAGGCTGTAAAGCATGTTGCTTTACTTGGCAGTGACTATCACGGTCTTAAACCTTCCATGTTAGTGGAAGCCGGTCAGTCAGTTGAAAAGGGTCAGGTTCTTTTTACTGACAAAAAGAATCCTGGCGTGCAGTTCACTGCGCCGGTATCCGGCAAGGTAGTTGCAATCAACCGCGGCGCAAAAAGAGTATTTCAATCCTTAGTAATCGAAATCGATCCTACTGCCGTAGGCAGCAAAAAATTTAAGGCCTATTCTGCTGAAGAGCTTGATAATCTCTCTCGTGAAGAAGTACAGAACCAGCTTGTTGAATCTGGTGCATGGACAGCTTTTAGAACTCGTCCATTCAGCAAGGCTCCTGCTGTTAAATCAGTGCCTGATAATATTTTTGTAACTGCAATCGATACCAATCCTCTCGCAGCAGATCCGACCGTAATTATTGCAACTCACGAAAAAGCCTTCGTTGATGGTTTAAGTGTGCTGGCTGCACTTACTGATGGTAAGGTTTATGTATGTAAGGGTGAAGCATCTCTTCCTGTGAGCAAAAACCCACGTGTTAAGGAAGAAGTGTTTTGTGGTAAGCATCCAGCAGGTCTTGCTGGCACTCACATGCATTTCTTAAGCCCTGCTTCTGAAAACCATATTATGTGGTCAATTGGTTACCAAGACGTTATTGCAATTGGTTACCTATTTAGAAGTGGCGAAATTTACAATGAACGCATTGTAAGTTTAGGTGGCCCTAATGTAAGTACTCCACGTTTAGTTAGAACTGTAGCTGGTGCTTGTGTTTCTGAACTTTGCGCTGGTGAACTTACTGGTTCTGATTATCGTGTGATTTCTGGTTCAGTTTTAAATGGTCACAAAGCAGAAGCTGCTTTTGATTATCTAGGCAGATTCCACCAGCAGATTAGCGTAATTCCAGAAGGTGACAAGCCTGAATTCTTAGGCTGGCTCATGCCTGGCGCAAGAAAGCACTCTGTAACTAGAACTTTCTTAAGCTGCCTCATTCCTCCACGTAGCTACGACATCAATACCGGTGTACACGGTGGTTCACGTGCTATGGTGCCTATCGGGAATTTTGAACGCGTTATGCCGCTCGATATTATTGCAACTCAGCTTCTTCGTTCTATTGAAATTGGCGATACTGATGCAGCTAAGCTTCTTGGTTGCCTTGAACTCGATGAAGAAGATTTGGCTTTATGCACCTACGTTTGTCCGGGCAAGACCGAATACGGTCGTTTGCTCCGCAAATGCCTGACCAGAATCGAATTGGAGGGTTAACGTGCTGTATAACATTATTAAGAAAGTTGAACCACTTTTTGCTAAAGGTGGCAAACTTGAAAGATTGTTCCCTCTATTTGAAGGGACTGCTACCCTCCTTTACAACCAGGGTAATGTAACTAAGAATACTACTACTCACGTACGCGATAACATCGACTTAAAGCGTATGATGATCATGGTATTTTTTGCCGTATTCCCAGCTATGTTCTGGGGTTGGTACAACATTGGTAATCAGACCATTGAAGCTCTTAAGAGCTTTATTGAAGTTGCCCAAACTTCTCATTCTCTTTTTGGTGAAAATTACCATTATGCTATTGTTCAGATGTTAGGTGGTACTTTAACTTCTGACGCTGGCCTTTACAGCAAGATGCTTATTGGTGCAGTTTATTTCCTTCCTATTTACCTAGTAGTATTTGCGGTAGGTGCATTCTGGGAAGTTATCTTCTGTATCGTTCGTAAGCATGAAGTAAATGAAGGTTTCTTCGTAACTTCTATTCTCTTTGCTTTGATCGTTCCACCAACCATCCCACTTTGGCAAGCTGCTTTAGGTATTTCTTTCGGTGTTCTCATCGGTAAGGAAATCTTTGGTGGTACTGGCCGTAACTTCATGAACCCAGCTCTCGTGGGCCGTGCCTTCTTGTTCTTTGCTTACCCAGCACAGATTTCAGGTGATAAGGTATGGGTACCGGTAGATGGTTTCTCTGGTGCTACTCCGCTTAGCCTCTTCAGCCAAAATGGTAACCTTGGTTCATACACTACTGCTGATGCGTTCCTCGGTAACATCCCAGGCTGTATCGGTGAAGGCTCTACTTTAGGTATCCTCATTGGCGGTCTCGCTTTAGTGTTCATGGGTATTGCTTCATGGCGTATCATCGTAAGTGGTGTTCTTGGGGTTGTATTAACTTCTTTGATGTTCAACGCTATTGGTTCAACCACCAACCATATGTTTGCCTTAGATGCTATTAATCACCTTGTATTAGGCGGTTTTGCTTTTGGTATCTTCTTTATGGCAACCGACCCAGTATCTTCTGCCTTCACTTCAAAGGGCAAATATGCTTTCGGTTTCCTTATTGGCTTTATGGTAGTGCTCATTCGAGTTGTTAATCCGGCTTATCCGGAAGGTGTAATGTTGGCAATCCTCTTTGCTAACTGCTGGGCTCCTCTCTTTGACTACATCGTAACTCAGAGAAACATCAACCGCAGAACAAAGATTGCCTCTAGACCTCAAGTAGTGGGAGCTAAATAAATGGCTAAACAGGATTCTATTTTTAAGGTATTCGGTGTAACCGGCCTCCTCTGCTTTGTATGTTCATTGCTTGTATGTACTGCTGTTGTTTCTCTTAAGAGCCTTCAAGAGCAGTCTATCAAGGTTGACCGTGAACTCAGTATTTTGGCTGCAGCTGACGTTAGTGTTGCTGACGGGCAAAAGGTATCTGATGTTTATGCTCAGAACATTGAAGCTCGTTTGCTTGATGTGGCCACCGGTGAATTTGTACCTGCTCAAGAAGTAGCTAACGTAGCTGGTGCTGGCGTGACTGCTGATGATTTTGACTTTGTAAGCAATTCTAAGCTTGCAGGTAAGAACATCACTCTTAGCGCTGATGCTGACTTAGCAAAGATTCGTCAGATTTCAAAGTACATGCCAGTTTACCTCGTTAAGTCAGCTGGTGGCTACAGCAAGGTAATTTTACCTTTCTATGGTCAAGGCCTTTGGTCTGTAATGTATGGTTACCTTGCTCTTAGCACTGATGGTAATACCATTTTAGGCGTTAAGTACTATAACCATGGTGAAACTCCAGGTCTTGGTGCAGAAATTGAAAACCCTAATTGGACTCAAAAGTGGCAGCAGAAGAAGATTTTCGATGCTAATGGTGCCGTTGAATTTGCAGTTCTTAAGAAGGTTGAAAAGCCTGAGTATCAAGTAGATGCTCTTTCTGGTGCTACCTTGACTAGTGATGGTGTTTCTCGCTCTGTCAGGTTCTGGGCTAGTGAATCAGGCTATGGCAAGTTCTTGCAGAACATTCAGAAAAATGGGGTGAAGTAATGGATATTCCTTCTAACAAAGAAGCGTTTACCAAGCCGCTCATTCATGACAATCCAGTTATGATGCAGGTACTAGGTATCTGTTCATCACTCGCTGTAACCTCAAACATGAAGACTGCATTCGTGATGGGTTTAGCGGTAACTGCCGTAGTTGCATGTTCTAACTTGGTAATTTCTCTAATTCGTAAGTATATTCCGAACAGTGTACGTATTATTGTACAGATGACCGTAATTGCTTCGCTCGTAATCGTTGTTGACCAGTTGCTCAAAGCGTTCTCTTATGAACTTTCTAAGCAGCTCTCAGTATTCGTAGGCCTTATCATTACTAACTGTATCGTAATGGGTCGTGCGGAAGCGTTTGCGATGAAGTATCCTCCAATGCCTTCATTCTTTGATGGTCTTGGTAATGGTGTTGGTTACGCACTCATTCTTTGCCTACTTGGTACTGTCCGTGAAGTGTTTGGTTCTGGTACCTGGTTTGGTATCGAACTCATGAAGACTGTGAACAACGGTGGTTGGTATGTGCCTAACGGCTTCATGCTTATGCCTCCTTGTGCCTTCTTCTTAATCGGTCTCCTTATTTGGTTATCCAACAGACTTACTCATGTTGCGCATAAGCCAGAATATGATACCAGCCGTGAGGATGCATCATAATGGAACATTATATTAGTTTATTTATCAAGGCAGTTTTCATCGAAAACTTGGCCTTAAGCTTCTTCCTCGGGATGTGTACCTTCCTCGCGGTTTCAAAGAAGGTTAAGACTGCTATCGGCCTCGGTATTGCCGTTGTCGTAGTTCAGATGATTGCAGTACCTGCAAATAATCTGGTTTATACCTACGTACTTAAGCCAAATGCGATTCAGACTGGTCTCGACCTCTCATTCCTTGGCTTTATTACCTACATTGGGGTTATCGCAGCTATTGTGCAGATTCTCGAAATGTTCTTGGATAAGTTTGTACCAAGCCTATATGCGGCTCTCGGTATCTTCTTACCACTCATTACCGTAAACTGCGCAATCTTCGGTGGCGTATCCTTCATGGTACAGCGTGAGTACAATTTTGGCGAATCTGTAGTTTATGCAGCAGGTTCTGGTATTTCTTGGGCTTTAGCGGTAGTACTTTTAGCTGCTATTCGTGAAAAGCTAAAGTATGCTCATGCGCCTGAAGCAATCAATGGCCTTGGCTTGGTATTTATTACCGCTGGTTTGATTGCTCTTGGCTTTATGTCATTCTCTGGCATACAGTTATAAGGAGATTCCATGGAAATTATTTGGGGCGTAGGCCTATTTATCGGTATCGTGTTGGTGCTGGTTGCTGCCATCTTAGTAGCTAGAGCCTTCATGGTAAATTCCGGTGATGTTAATATTGGAATCAACGGTGATCCTAAAAAAGCAATCAAGGTTCCAGCTGGTGACAAGCTTTTAACTTCTCTCGCTAACCAGGGTATTTTCGTACCGTCTGCTTGTGGCGGTGGCGGGGCTTGTGGTCAGTGCCGTTGTAAAGTACTTAAGGGCGGTGGGGATGTGCTCCCAACTGAACTTGGTCACTTGTCAAAGCGTGAGGTACGTGAAGGCTGGCGTTTAGCATGTCAGGTTAGCGTACGCCAAGATATGGAAATTGAACTTCCTGCTTCTGTATTCGGCGTAAAGAAGTGGCAGTGTACTGTTATTTCTAACGATAACGTTGCTACCTTTATCAAGGAATTGCGTTTAGCTATCCCTGAAGGGGAAGAAGTACCATTCCGCGCTGGTGGTTATATTCAGATTGAAGCTGATCCACATACTGTTGCATACAAGGACTTTGATATCCCTGAAAAATACAGAAGCGATTGGGAAAAGTTCCATCTTTTTGATTTGGTATCTAAGGTTGATACTCACATTTTGCGTGCTTACTCTATGGCTTCTTACCCAGAAGAAAAGGGTTTGATCATGCTTAACGTACGTATTGCTACCCCTCCTCTTCGTCAGATGGATACTATTCCACCAGGGCAGATGTCTTCTTACATTTGGTCTCTTAAGAAGGGTGATAAGGTTACTATTTCTGGTCCATTCGGTGAATTCTTTGCTAAAGACACTGATGCAGAAATGGTATTTATCGGTGGTGGTGCTGGTATGGCGCCAATGCGTTCTCACATTTTTGACCAGCTCAAGCGTTTGAACTCTAAGCGTAAGATTAGTTTCTGGTATGGTGCTCGTTCTCTTAAAGAACTCTTCTATAAGGAAGAATTCGATAAGTTGGCCGAAGAACATCCAAACTTCACTTGGCACGTAGCCTTAAGTGATCCATTACCAGAAGATAACTGGACTGGTTACACTGGCTTCATTGCTAATGTGCTTTACGAAAACTACCTTAAGGGCCATAAGGCTCCTGAAGACTGTGAATTCTACATGTGCGGCCCTCCAATGATGGCTAAGTCTGTTGTAGATATGCTTCACGGCCTCGGTGTTGAAGACGAAAACATCCTCTTCGATAACTTCGGTGCTTAATGCATAACTGTTGAATGCTCTAGCATTTAAGCGATTAAAGGCATGCTCATATGGGCATGCCTTTTGTTGTGTGCTTATCATTGACCTTTCATGGTGGAGAAACACAAGGCGAATCCGTTTTACGAAAATTCAAGAAAAGAAGTTGTATCAAAATCCTAAAAAGCATATTGAAGCATTTAGTAGAGCCTTGATCATGTATTCGTTGATTGCTCTGATTGACGGATTTTTATTAGCGTTGTTTTAAGATATTTTCTAAAAATTCAATACACAGTAAAATTGAAGTTTGGAGGTGTAGAGATGATTGACACAAGTATGTCTGATACACTATTCGTAAATGAGAAAGAATATGAGATTATCGGATTTTTAGGTAAAGGCAAGGGCGGATATTCCTATTTAGCAAGCGATGGAGAACAGCGGTATGTCTTAAAACAGATACATCACGAGCCATGCAGTTATTATCAGTTTGGCAATAAAATTCAGGCTGAAATAAATGATTATAACAGACTTGTAAAAGTCAACTTAAAAATGTAGATTTTCGCCAATCTCAAAATGCTGTTTAAT
>UQCV01000007.1 GCA_900539665.1 uncultured Succinivibrionaceae bacterium
ATAGCTTTTCAATAGCAATTCGGTACATACATGCACCTCCGTCATCATAATGTAAATAAAGTACATCATACAATTTCAAAAAATGCAATGAGTTTTGGTCTCAAAACAACACTTTTTACAGCGATCAAAGTCGATAAATTTCACTATATTCTGGCAGAAATTAAAATGCAAGCGATGCCTGGTAGGTTTTCCGAGCACCGCTTGCGTATAGCTTTATTTAGTCAGCAACAAATCAATTCACTTTTGAGGATTTCTGCTGCACGATTGCGGGTGCTGTTCATAGCTCCGACCCATGCCATTTGGACTGTTGTGCACTCCGATAATGGCGTCCCAATGAAGGCTAAAAACATACTATACCAATGCTATGATCTTGGTGTACAAACACACTACTCTCGCCCTAGACAGAGTAATGATAATGCCTATATTGAGTCTTCATTTGCGCTTTTAAAGCATTGCCACACTATGAATACCAAAGAGCTTTAGAACCCTTGAAGAAGCACGCTTATGGTGCAAAAAATTTTATACTTGGTATAACGAAAAGCACCTTCATAGTGGTATTTGCTATATAACACCTTCTAAGTGCCATGCAGGCCAAGGACCTGCCATTATGGAAAGGCGTAATGAATTTATTTCCACGCTCAAGCAAGGTGACTGTGAAGTTACTGCTATGTAGCGTCTTAAGTTTCATAAGATGCCCGCAAAAGTCACTCTCATGAACTTTAGAACTAAACGAGACAAGATAGCTAGCCAAATAAAGAACAAGAACACCTAGGAAACGACGTTAACCACATTGACGAGGCGGCTTAAACCGCCAAGTGTGGTATGTAGTAATTTTTGGTCAAAACTAGCTTGACTTATACCAGTATACCGATTACCCAAAACAGAATTTTGGGACTTAGGAACTTCTAACGCCCACAACCAATGCTTTCAAGCACCTTGATTCGTCCCGATAACGCCCATACAGTCCAAACCAAGAATACCCCAACCGCAGTACACATAATTTCCGGACGAGATAAAGCAAACTCTGCATCCCATTCTAACAAGAGTGCATATGCTCCTAGTAAAAATGAACTACCAACGATTGCCGCCGTAGTTCTTTTTAGGACTAAAGGCAATAACGCAGCTACACTTGGCGCCACTAGTGAACACCATAAATCTGCATCCTTAAAATATAACATGGTTTTAAGTTCGAGCGTTCGATCTGTCGCCCAAAACAATAATGGCAACCGCCAAGAGAGTATGGCAAGAATAACTAAGGACCAAGCTTTTTTGCGTTTAAATGAAACATACATTTTTAACAAAGCTTCTTCCGCTGCTTTAGCTTGGGCTGCTTTAGCTTGGGCTGCTTTAGCTTGGGCTGCTTTAGCTTGGGCTTCCTTAGCTTGAGCCACTTTTTCTTTTGCTTCCTCTGCTCGAGCTACTCGTGCTTCCTGCGCTTTTTTCGCTTCTAACTCTTTAGTTTCTATTTCATTTATTGATGTTTCGATTTCATTTATTGAGGTTTCGATTTCTTTTGTTGCTTCAGGTTCTTTGTTTTCTTTTGTTATTAGCTCATTAGCTTCGGTTGAAAGGAAGGGCTTTGGTTGCCATGAAGTTACTAGCTCTTTGTTTTTACTAGCGCTTGCGGCCGTAGTTTTACTAACTTGTTTAACCGAAGTTTGGGCGTGTGAAGCCACAGAAGTTAAGGCCTGCAAATTAGCTTCAACTTGTGTAGTACTTACATCATTTAAGGTTGAAGCTTTAGTCTGAGTTTGAGTTTGTGATTGAGCCGGGTCAAGGCCGCTTTTAGCCTGGTTTACCAAAGATTTTATCTCCTCTTAAAAACCACGTTAAAGCCTTTAAAGGCCATGCATTTAGGGCAGTTTAACCTGATATTTAGGGCGTTTTGCTTTTGAATTAGTATCCTAAAATTTAAAGCTCTTATGCCTTAAGTTTGCTCCTAAAACAAGCAACATACTCCATGCCACTCATCCGTTACCAAATACCCCAAAAATTAGCTTCAACTTTAGGCTCAAGCCACACTTAATACCAAGAAGCAGCGTTGCCAGCAATAATGATCACCCAAGTCACGGTAGTTAAAGTCAACATTAAAAATACTGCCGCACTTCCCATATCTTTAGCGCGGCCAGAAAGTGGATGACGTTCATCGCTTATTCTATCTACCACCGCTTCGATTGCTGAATTTAAAATTTCAGCTAGTAAAATTAAAAAAGGACAAGCGACCAATAAAACTAACTGTGTAGCTCCGTGAGCTACAAATGGAGCGGCAATCCAAAGAATTAACGCTAAAATACAATCTTGTCTAAACGCAGCTTCATATTTTAAAGCCGCTTTAAAACCCATCATACTGTAAATCCCAGCGTTCATAATACGTTTAAGCCCGGTAGTTCCTGGTTTAGCCATAATCCTTCTCCTAAAATCTTTGGTCACACCATAGCAATTTGTGTTTTAAATTCTTGCTATTATAGCACCTCTAAGCCAAGCGCCTCAGCATCCTTTACGTAGTTCAACTAAATACTTTTAGCGTAATTTAGAATTTTTGACTGCGCTAAATCGACCAAGCTCAGAATTTTCTTTCCTTTTCCGCCATGACAATGAATTTAATTCCTTAAAGCTCACCAAACATAAATTTTTTTTCCATTTCGTTCTTCTTACGGTAAAATACGCCGTTAAAATTATTCAATTCACTATTCACTATTTGTTTTTTACATCATAAATAGAGACTAGGCTCTAGTCTTAGAGATAAATCCACCAGACTAGAACATTTGCCTCTACAACCTTTTAATAAAGAGAAGCGTCTATGAATCCTTGGTCTATCATTGCTACTAGTGCCGTATTACTCGTAGGCAGTAACATTTTTATGAATTTTGCGTGGTATGGCCACCTAAAGACCATGGCTGGCAAACCTGTATTATACGCCATCCTTATTTCCTGGAGCTTGGCCTTCTTTGAATATTGCCTCATGATTCCAGCGAACCGCTTAGCTAGTACCTACCTTACTGTAGGGCAAATGAAAATCATGCAAGAAGCTATTACCCTGTCAGTATTTATCCCAATCTCACTCTTGTTTTTTGGGGAAAAGTGGAACTGGGATTACTTGTGGTCAGCAATATGTATCATGGGCGCTATCTTCTTTGCTTTTAGATCTAAAATTTTTGCTTAAGCCTCAACCATTGGCTTGAGCCATGGCGCCACTACTAAAAACAGGCGATTCTTGAGTTACGAAATTCTGGCTTTAGCTTAAATTCTTAAAGTTAAATTCAGAATTTCGCTTAACTAAATATCTTTCCTTAATTATCCACCACGCCTGCCAAAGGTAAGACCTACCAACTTACCATCAACGGCTATTGCGCTACAATCATCACATCACTTGCCACAATTTTATCGCCCTAACCCCATTCTCTCTGCTCTACGATGTTCTGACTCGTTTTTGCTGTTCCCATATCAAAAATATTAAAGCCAAACCTACGCTCTAATGCGCGAAACTTTTTTACGCCCTAAAGCACACGTTCTATTTTTTTTTAATTTGTGGCTGATTTTTTCTTTTTTTTATAGCTGTGCATATCTTTTTACCCCGCAAAGCCTTGAAATCCCAATCTTCACGCCTTTAAGGCGCAAATGTTTTTACCTCTTCCCCAAAAAATACCCAAAATTATTCACCATCTTTGGGGACAACTCAAAAATCAAGTACTTTATTGCATTTTTTTCCCAAGGTCGCACCTCTTACTTAAACACTTGCGTTACTCATTTGAAGTTTTCAGCCGTAATTTTGGAGTACTTACATTAGAGAAAATTTAAACCTCTGTTCGATTTTTTAAGTCCCTTACTAGTCTGGAATTGTCATTTAGAGAACCATCAAACAAATTTGAGTTTGGCTACCAAGTCTAAAAAAAAGAAAGAAAGTAAAAGGATGATAAGGAAGGAAAAAAGGATGATAAGAAAGAAAGAAAACGAAGCAATCTAATAATCTAATTTGACCTGTTTAGTTTTGAATTTGCTTTGATTGAATTTGGTTTGACGTTATTTTATTTGCCTCAAGGCTAGCAGTAAAAACCTTCTAGCCGATAAAAGAAAAAAACCACATTGAGGTTTGAGCTCCATGTGGTTTTTACAAGCATGAATCTGAGCCTTAAAAATACTCAAATGATAATTGCTTTGAACTAGTTTAAGTCAACCTAAGCGGTTACCTCTAGGCGTAATTAGTTAACCGTGGTATTTACTAAAAACTAAACTTGCATTGGTGCCACCAAAGCCAAAGCTATTTGACATCACGCATTCAAGTTCTTTTTCCATGGTCTTAGTTACAATTGGCATCCCTTCAGCATCAGGATCTAAGTTAGCAATGTTAATACTTGGAGCAATAAAGCCTTCGTTTAACATGATAAGTGAATAGATTGCTTCCTGAACCCCTGCCGCCCCTAAAGAGTGACCAGTTAAAGACTTAGTAGAACCAAGGAATGGAATGTTATCCCCAAAAGTCTGACGTACTGCTTCAAGTTCTCTAGTATCGCCAACCTTAGTAGAGGTACCATGAGTATTGATGTATTCAACCTTTAATGGACCGTTTTCAGGATGCAAGCCCGCCATAGCACCTTGCATACAACGTACTGCCCCTTCACCAGATGGAGCAACCATGTCGTAGCCATCAGAAGTTGCACTAAAGCCTGTAATTTCAGCGTAAATATGAGCCCCACGAGCTAAAGCATGTTCGAGCTCTTCAACTACGACCATCCCGCCACCGCCAGCGATTACAAAACCATCACGGTCGGCATCGTAAGTTCTAGATGCTGTTTCTGGAGCTTCGTTATACTTAGTGCTCAATGCGCCCATGCCGTCAAAAAGGCAAGCTAAAGTCCAATCAAGTTCTTCCCCACCACCTGCAAATACTACGTCTTGACGACCTAACATAATCTGTTCAGCCGCATTACCGATGCAGTGAGCTGAAGTAGAACAAGCAGAACTAATGCTATAGTTCACGCCTTTAATCTTAAATGGGGTAGCAAGACAAGCAGAAGTAGTTGAACCCATGCAACGAGTAACCTGGTATGGACCAACACGACGCACACCCTTTTCACGAAGGGTATCGCATGCTTCTACCTGATTGTGAGAAGATGCCCCACCTGAACCACAGATAAGACCAGTACGCACATTGGAAACTTGATCTAGAGTTAAACCAGAATCTGCTACTGCCTGCTGCATTGCTAAATAAGCATAAGCTGCCGCGTCGCCCATAAAACGCTTTACCTTGCGGTCAATTAATTCATCAGGGTTAAGTTTAACGTTACCCCAAACCTGGGATCTTAACCCCATGTCTCTAAATTGTTCTGAAAATGTGATACCAGATTTTCCGGCTTTGAGAGCTTCACGCACTTCCTGCACATTGTTGCCGATGCTTGAAACAATGCCCATACCAGTAATAACAGCTCTTCTCATATCTTTATCCTTTATTTTTAAAATCTGCAGTGCCTTCGACGTCGCGTGCTTAAACATGGCACCTAAATTCTCATTTACATTTATGAGACTAGGTCGAACACAGTGGCTAAAAAGATAGGGACTAACCCCTAAACCACAGATGATAGTTGTGTTATATTCACACGGCATAAAACCAAGCGGGATTATTTTAACATCATATCAATGTATTTTGTTTTTAAAAATCTAAAAATATAAATTTCCACGACCTACCTAACTTTTTTGCATGAAAATTTGAAATCAGCTCGTAGAATTCAAGAGCACTCCGCCTAATATGTGCGACCTAACTAACAGCAAATTACAATTGGTGGCGTTTAAGCTCAATCCCCCCAAAAAAACTTCCAACCTAGACTTTCTTTATATATCCATAAAACAGCAAACCAAAATCAACATCTTGATTTTTTTTCTTCTATCCTTACACTTGCTTGTTAAAATCACGTCTACACCATTTTAAATTGTGCGTAAAATTTTAAACGGTTCGTAACACTTAATCACAAACCAAACAAGCTGTAAAACTTAAAATTAAAAGCAGTAAAATACCAAGCTTCAAATTACACGCGCTAAATTTTGAACTAAGCTCAAAATAAAGTTCATGCTTTAAGCTTAAGCACTTAGCACTTATCACTTAGCAAAGCTAAAGATGGTTTAATCATAATAGTAAACCGACTAGAGATGACATATGCAATTTATTTATCCACCAACTTTCACACCTAGCGCCACTAAGATTACTTTCGCCCAACCTGACTTTGGCCCGAGCGGCATTCCCCATAGTGAAGTTTTTGGGGATGTTTATTTTTCTGATGCCGGTGGCGCTTCAGAAAAAGAACAGGTATTTGTCAAAGGAAATGGACTTCCTAAACGTTTAATGGAGTCACCGCTCCCAGAATTTGCCGTTGGTGAAACAGGTTTTGGGTCCGGCTTAAGCCTCCTCATGCTCATTAAGAACCTAAAAGAAGCAGGTTTTTGGGAGCCTCCAGCACCAGAAAATATAAGCTCTAGCCCCAAGGCCACGGCCCCAATCTCCGTTCACCCTAAAGAACTTATCTATCTTTCAACTGAGCTTTATCCTATGACGCGCGCCGATATGCGCAAGGCGCATCAAGTTTTTCCCGAAATCACCGCTGAATCGCAGGAATTACTTAACGCGTACGCTGAAACTAAACTTCACCTTGGCTTAAATGTATTAACTCCTTGGCCTCACACCAAAATCTATCTCTTAGTTGGTGATGTCTTAGAAACCTTACCTCAACTTGAGATAAGAAATGGCGGGATTGATGCTTGGTTTTTAGATGGCTTTTCTCCCCAAAAGGATCTTGCCATGTGGAGTCCTGAATGCGCCCAACAATTACAGCGCTTAAGTCGCCGTGGAGCTACCATTGCGACTTATACGGTGTCAGGTTTTGTGCGCCGTAATCTAATAGCAGCGGGATTTGCCGTCCAAAAAATTCCCGGATTTGGGCGTAAGAAAGAAATGTTAGCTGGAGTTTTAACTGAACTCAGCAAGAAGTCCCCCACCTCTATAGGTGGGGGAGGATGTCACACCTTATTAACGATTAAAGACTAGGTGTTTTTTTAACTTTACTAACACATAGATGTCCAAGCTAAATTCAGGTAATGTAGATGTGTTAATACATTGATGTTTTGATGTTTTGATGTTTTGATGTTTTGATGTTTTGATGTTTTTAAAGATTTTTAATATTAAAACAAAACTGTTGAATATTATTTTAAAAGCATTTTATAAGCGTTTAGCCCCCATTAATGTTTTTAAGGCAAGCATTTGGTAAAAAATAGCACGCCTTATTACTCTCGTATATGTTTACCTGAATTAGTCTTTTTGGGACCGATATTTAATTGACGGTCTTAAGTTACTTAACGGGAAAATTTGTGGCTCTTGTTTACAAGTCATCGGATCAAACGCCACAGTTTTGATTTTTTGGTCTTCCGCTAAAGATAGTTCTGGTAATTCCAGAAACTCATCTGACTGCCAATCATCGCCCCCACAAATGGAAGCAATATACTTCATTTGATATGTCAGCAATAAATCACGGTGTTTTTTTTGCGCTTGCCATTTCTTTAGGTAAATGTTGGCCATTAACGCTGCCGCTTTAGCGTCTCCCGCAATAGCCGCATCATGGTACCAGGCTAAGTGCACCATGTTTTCTAAAGTCACACCATGATCTAAACCTTCATTACGTAAATACGAAATATCCTCTTCATCAAAAGCTTGGGTCTGCCACAACCGACCGAGTTCGCGCGCACCAGCTACAATTCCATATTTAAAAGCTTCATGGTACCAATAGGCAGCTTCTTTTAGATTTTGAGAAGTGTTAATGGCGTTTTCATATAACCCGGCAAGTCTAAAAGCTGCCCGACCATCATGGTTTTCAGCCGCTCTCGTATACCAAAAAATTGCATCTTCATCCGTATAAGTACTGTCTTCCACGCCATGCTCGAGATAAAACCCTAAAGCATACTGCGCTTCAACAATGTTTTGCTCTGCCGCTAAACGTAAATGCTCCATAATTTTAGGGGCCTTTGATGAAACTAAAACTTGAGGCGCTTTTAAATCATCTTCCGGCTTCATTAAATGATGCAAAGCTATATCTTGTTTAATCATTAAAGCCGCTAAATTATAATGAGCTTCAGGTACACCTTTAAGCGCTGCCGCATGAAAAAGTCGCATCGCTTGTAGATCGTTTTGCGGAATCCCGCGCCCAAATTCCGCCAAAATACCTAACGCATTCATAGCGTCAGGCAAACCGCCGTGAGCCGCCGCAGCGTAATATTCAGCTGCTTTAGCGTAGTTTATCGGTAAACCATCCCCGCGTTCCGACATCACCCCTAAAAAATAAACCGCCTGCAGGTCACCTTCTACCGCATGGTTACGGCAAACTCGAACCGCATCTGTAAAATCGTGTATCTTAACAGCTAATTGCACTTGTGACAAACAGCTAGCTTCACTAGCTCCCCAAGCCAATAAAAAAACACCACCTAAAAGCCATGAACTTTGAGATCTGCTTATACTTAGCTTAAGTTTTAAATTTTTCCTTATTTCTGCTCGTGCTATCGCCTTCATGTGCCACCTGCTCAACCACACATTGTTCCGATTCGACTATTTTAGACTATTTCAGCCTCGCTTTTTAAGCAAGTCAAAGTAATAATTCAAACCCAAGTTATTGATTTAGCTCTCGCCTTCCTCAATATACCCACCTAGCACAACTACCAACTTTTTTAGTTTGGTGTACGGACTAAATACGCCTTTGGGGATTTAGTACTTATTACCTCAAGTTTCCCACTTAAAAACTTAAAATTAACCTTACCTTTGATGTTGATTGCGCCACTTGTATACCTTTTATGCATGCAGGACCATATGAACTTTTAGCTAAAATTTTAAGCGAGTTTGAGTGAAACTTCTAAGGAAAAAAAATAATGATTCAAAAGAACTTGCATCTCGTAATGGAACTCAAATAATCCTAGTTTTCTGTCATTAGTTCCACTTTCCATGTGCAACTAGAAGTTGAGTTAAGGTTTAAAGAGGTGAACTACTCACCACCTAAAGAGGAAGGAGTCTTCTTGGAAATTTTAGATAAAACAAAGAGTCACCGAGCATTACTTACCGATATTTACCATAAACATGCACGGTGCCCCTTAAGTTTGTAGATGTAACCTTTATAATTAAGGCGCTAAGCGATTTACTTCCCACACGCCATTTTCATTTTTGGTATACATAAAACGATCGTGGAGTCTGCTTGGACGACCTTGCCAAAATTCCACGGTATTAAACCGAACTCGGTACCCACCCCAAAATGTTGGCACAGGTACTTCGCCATTTTTAAACTTTTGCTTTAGTTCCATAAATTTACTTTCTAAAGCCGAACGAGCTGAAATCTTTGAAGATTGATGTGAGGTCCAAGCCCCAATTTGCGAATCGCGTGGTCTAGAAGTAAAGTACTTGATAACTTCAAGGGTACTTAAACGTTCTGCCGTCCCCTGGAAAGCCACTTGACGTTCTAGCATGTACCATGGAAAGAGAATGCTAATTTTGGGATTACCTTCGATTTCATGAGCTTTACGAGAACCGTAATTAGTAAAAAATACCAAGCTATCGCGGTCATAGTTTTTTAATAAAACCATCCGTGAAGAAGGCTGCCCTTCAGCGCTTACAGTACTTACAACCATCCCATTAGGGTCATGAATCCCTGAATCTATCGCTTGCTTTAACCAAGCTTCAAATAAGTCTATTGGTTCTTTGGTTAAATCAGCTTCGCTCAAACCGCCTTCAGCGTAAACGCGACGCAACCCTGATACATCAATCATGTGTTATTCCTCTTATTCCTTATGTTGCTTGCCTATATAGACCAAATATTAAAACCAAAATTTAAAGTTTAAAATAGTTTGTTTACTACCAAAGAACTTAAACCATATATTTAGCACTATATATGGCACTCTATTTGTTTTAGTTGTTTTAGTTGTTTTAGTTGTTTTAGTTGTTTTAGTTGTTTTAGTTGTTTTAGTTGTTTTAGTTGTTTTAGTTGTTTTAGTTGTTTTAATAATAAAGGGCTTTTATCAAAAAGGGGCAACTAAATAAGCCTATGTATTTTTGTCTTCGTCCTAACTGTAGTTAAACCGGGCTATAGACATTAATAAACTCTTCTTCAATCCCAAAGCGCTCTCTAATACACTGTCCCAAGGCTCTGATGCCACACATTTCGGTTGCATGGTGCCCGGCAACAAACACGGTAACCCCTAATTCTTTAGCTAGATGGTAATGTTGTTCATGCACTTCACCAGTAATTAAAGCCGTACAACCATCCAAATCACCTTCTAGCACAAAACCACCGCCACCGGTGCAAACGGCAAGCTTAGTAATTGGTTTATCCAAAGGCCCCATAATTAAAGGTCGACGCCCTAACAGACGTTCTAGATCATCAGCGAGTTCTTGTGGTAAACGTGCGTTTTGTGAACCAAAATCTCCCACCATTGTGATGGTTTCACGGCCGCCACCCCCTAAGTAGCCCAATACTTCTGCATTAAGGCTCTTAATCATTAACGCATTGTTGCCAATTAAAGGATGCGCATCAAGGGGCAAATGAAAAGCCCCTAAAGACATATCACCTAAAGCTTTTACTCTTTTACCTAAGATCCCAGTTAAACGTGGATCGGCGCCTTTCCAGTAAATTCCGTGGTGTACTAACACTAAATCAGCATGCGCTTGTCGAGCCAAATTAAACAATTCACAGTTACCGGTAACCCCAGTAACAATTTTGTTGATTTCATTTGAGCGCCCTTCCACCTGTAAACCATTATAGCTACAGTCTTTAAGGGTAGAGCTATCTAAAAGTTCTTCGCAAAATGCCATTATTTCAAAAAGAGAAACAGCCATCGGGTTATCCTTAAATTAAGTAAAAAACAATGCCATTACCTAAATATTGGTGTCATTCGGGTTGTTTTTTTGGGATTATTTTTTTGTGGTAGACTTAATGGTGGCCGTTTAAGCCGTCATCAAAGCTCCCATTAAGGCCACCATTAAAAGCACAAAATTAAAACCACTTTATACTAACATCCTCCTTGCCGCAAGGCGAAGGAGGATGTAAATGGTTTTGAGATTAAAACCTCGTATACCTAAGGTAGAGCCGATTAAAATATAAGTTACGTAAAGGTAACTTGAACTTTAACTAGTCTTTAAGCCCTTATCTATTAACGATAAACGCATTACCAAAATGCTTTGCTTTTAAGTTTTGGAGCACTTCATCACTCAAAGATGGGCCTAAGAGTAAAATATACTTACCTGGGCTAGATTTTTCATCAATCTTAAACCCAAAGCCACGCCCTGCTTTGGCTAAATCAGCTTTGCTCATAGAGAACTTACGGCTACGACGGGCATTGTCCGCATTGGCACGGCTACTATAGACCCCAAGCTGTAAGTAACGCCCACCAGGCACCCCAGCTACTTGTGTTGGAGTAAGGTTTTTGATTTCATCTTTTTTGTTAGCTTGAGCCTGAGCTTCTTGTTTCTTTAGCTCTTCAGCTTTCTTCTTCTGAGCTAAAGCTTGTTTACGTTCTTCTTCTTGCTTCTTTTGCGCTTCGTACATCGCTTTACGCTCAGCTTCTAAACGTTCTTCTTCTAGCTTACGAGCTGCTTCTTTTTTCAAAGCTTCACGTTTTTGCGCTTCAAGAGCTAAATTACGTTCCTCTTCTTGAGTTTTACGTAGTTCTGCACTTTCACGTTGTTTTTCAGCTCTGATTCGAGCTGCATCAGCAGGCGAAGTCCCAGTAGCTACAGGATTGCTGACAAAATTGTTATTCTGTCCATTGGTGCTAGAACGCACCCCAACCACAACCCCTGAGCGATTAGATGAACTTGCGTCAGCATCAGCCGGCGCAGGCGCCCCTTCTTCTTCAAGTAAAGCGGCATAGCCCCCATCATCTACCGGCGTAGCTTCTGCAGGGATAATATCACGTTCCCCACCTAAATTGTTGGCCGAAGCCAAGCCGTCAGCCCCAAGGTTATCTTTATTAGCGGTAGCCGCACTTGAATCAGTAGTTCCCAAAAGTTCGGCCCCTTCATCCACCATGCCACCTGTCATATCACGGTCTTGAGTCCCCACTGGTTTTAAATCAGCACAAACACTACCGTTGCAGTTAGCACAGCCACAGTCAGTCTTTTCATTAAAAAATTGAGGTAAAACCAATGCAGCAAAAGATACTACTACACAGGCTCCGACTATTGCTCTCGAAAACTGAGTTGCCATTTATTATTTCTTATCCTGTAATATAAAAAACATCGCTTTTAAAGTTTAACCTTAGTTCTTAAGGTGGCGCAATTTTATTTAGTGAATTACTCCATCTAAATTAGGTTAAAAATTTAGATGTGGTGTCATCGTGCTATCACGCTTTATCACTTTTTGGCTTCTTAGAGACTTTTCCGCTTCTTAGAGTTTGGTAAAGGGCAATTTTTCCCCAAAACCAAGCTATACCAGCCTAAATAAATTTAACTTTAGGCATTACGCTTTTTCTCCACCTTAATCACTTGTGACTAAAGGTAAAGTATTACACGCATTTCTTAAAGCGTTTCCATCAAGTCTAATGAGCCACAAATAAAAATTGGTATTAACACCAAGGTGGCAATTAGTGCCATAAGAGTACCATTTAGCTCTAGTTGCTCTAACCCAAGGGTTATGCTTTAAGGCTTTAAAATATTAAGCGCCTTAAGCATTATACACATTTTATCATTAAATGCGGTTAGCTAAGGTTTAACATGGTTTATCTAAGGCGTATCCTAAGTCCATTTTCTGAAATAAAGTACTAAGACGCTCTAAAGACTTCAAGCTTACATTTAAAGCGCTAAAATCTGTATTTTTGGGAGTAATGGCTTTTAGTTTTAGCGCCTTACGTAGGCTTTGGTTGCTTTAGCCCTAAACTTTTTAGTTGTTTGGTAACTCTAAGCTTTTTTGTTGGCTTGTAAGCACAAGCTTTTTTGTTGGCTTTAACCTTTACTAAAAAAACTCAAGTTTCCCACTTGAATAAAAATTTTTAGGACGTGATAAACGAAGTAGCTGATTTTGCGCTTTTCGCTCTAAAATCTGCCTCCACCAATACCTTCAAGCACTTTTTCCACTGTCACAAAAGAACCAAACACAATGACTTGCCCATCTTCAGGTAAATCATTAAGCGCCCGTTCATACGCTTCATAAGGATCTAAACAACATTCAATGCGTTCCGGATTAACCCCACAAGCTGCTAATGCGCCTACAATGGTGCTAATTCCGGCCCCACGTTCACCTGGAAGCGGACATACGTAAAACTTTTCAAAGTTAGGCGCCATAATGCTTAAAGTTGCATTGATATCTTTGTCTTTAAGCATCCCAGTTACAGCATAACGGCGTTTATTACCATTACGACGTAAACAAGAAGATAAATATGCCGCTGCAGGAGGGTTATGCGCTACATCGATAATAACTTCAGGCTTGTGGCTGATGCGTTCGAAACGTCCATGCAAAGCCGTATGGCTAAAGCCATAAATGATATCGCGGTCTAAAATATGGAATTTATAGGCTAATCGCAGAATCTGAATCACCCCAAATGACAATGGAGCGTTGATTAAAGGCATGGTTGGCACTTCTAAGTGCGAGAACGCAATTGGAGACAACATACTAATATGTGTATCGTCTTCAATTTTCCAAGTCATGTTGCGTCCTGATTCATGTAGTACCGCGTGGCAATCTTGACACTTAGCGCGGATAACATCCAGCGCTTCATCATCTAATTCCCCGGTAATCACCGCTTCAGTTGACGGCTTAATAATTCCCGCTTTTTCCGTCGCAATTTCATGAAGGGTATTACCAAGAAGTTTGCAATGGTCAAGCCCAATGCTTGGAATAACTGCAATATCAGCGTCTAGAATATTAACGGCATCTAAACGCCCCCCTAAGCCCACTTCAAGCACCAAGACTTCGCAGTCATTGCTTTTAAAAATTAAAAAGGCGGCTAAAGTGGTAAATTCAAAAAAGGTGAGCGGTTCGTTGGGATCTTCCGCTTTTAAAACTTGTTCAAAAGCCGTGCATAATTCGTCATTTGAAGCTTCGACTCCATTAATCATAATGCGTTCACTAAAACGCAAAATATGAGGAGAAGTATACAAACCTGTTCTAATCCCCGCTGCACACAATACTGAAGCCACCATATGAGCCGTAGAGCCCTTACCGTTGGTACCAGCAATTTCAACCACGCGAGCATTAGGAAAAGAAGCCACCCCTAAACGTTCAGCGGCCGCACGCACCCTCTCAAGCCCTAACTTAATAACGTTAGGATTGATAGCATTAAGATAGGTGTACCATTCATTGATATTTCTAGGAGTCTTTTTTAATTCAGTCATCGTTGATTCCGAGCTGTTACAGCCTCTATAAACAAAAAGCCCGTCCACAGTGTGATACGGGCTTAAAACCTTAAGCATAAGGCTTAGTCAACCTGAGAAGCAAGTTCCTGTGGTTCGCCACCTTCTGGCATAGTCTTGATTTCAACAGTAGTCGGAGCTACCGCAGCACGACCAAGAAGCATAGAAACAATGCTTGCTAAACGGCTACGCATTTCGCGACGGTCAATAATAATATCTATAGCACCCTTTTCAAGGAGGAATTCAGAACGTTGGAAGCCTTCAGGAAGCTTTTCACGCACGGTCTGTTCAATAACGCGAGGGCCTGCAAAACCAATCAAAGCCTTTGGTTCAGCTACATTGAGGTCCCCAAGCATAGCTAAACTTGCGCTCACCCCACCCATGGTTGGGTTAGTAAGCACACTGATAAAAGGTAAACCTTTTTCAGAAAGCTTTTGTAAAGCCGCAGAAGTCTTAGCCATTTGCATAAGTGAGAATAGAGATTCCTGCATACGCGCGCCACCTGAAGTGGAGAAACAAATAAAAGCTCTCTTTTCTGCAATCGCGGTGTTTACAGCTTCAACAAAACGAGCCCCAACCACAGCGCCCATGGAACCACCCATAAATGCAAATTCAAAAGCGGCACATACAACTGGAATACCTTGAAGGTTTCCCTTAATCACTACCAAAGCATCGGTTTCATTTGTTGATTTTTGGGCCGCTACGATGCGGTCCTTATAGCGCTTGGTATCCTTAAACTTAAGGATATCTTGCGGCTCAAAACCACGACCGAGTTCCACCTGATTACCATTATCAAGGAAACGAAGCAGTCTTTCACGCGCGCCAATCTTCATGTGATGACCACACTTTGGGCATACGTTGAGATTACGCTCAAGTTCTGCACGGTATAGCACCTGCTCACAGGCTTCACACTTGGTCCATACACCTTCTGGTATATTATGACGCGTACTCTTTTCGCTCTTTGGAGTAAGTATTTTTTCAAGCCAGCTCATTCAAAAACCTTTTCTTTTCAGAAAACCTGTTAAAAAAAAAACAGGTATATAAACAAAGACATGGTATTATAAAACAACTAGACCCTTTATGCATGAAAAAATCAAAATCCGTGCCTTTAAGAGCAAGGATTGTTCACAATAAACACAATTCGTTACGTGACCTCCGTCTTCCCCTCCCTAAATTTACTCTCAAATCACCACTGTTTTTCTCATGCAAATTGGCTAAAAAAAACCTCTGCATCTATGCTTTTAGGCAAGAGGCAGAGGGGTATTTGCGGATTTAAACCTACGCTTTAAAGCGCGACCAACTTTACTTTAAAGTCCCTTTGTATTCAGGGTCAAATTCATTCATCTTTGGCTTGTTTTGCTGCCAGTATGGTGAATATTGACGAAGTTCAGCGATAATTCCTGGAACTACTTCAATTACACGGTCGATTTCAGCTTCGCGAGTGTAACGGCTTAAGCTAAAACGAATAGTCCCATGAGCGGAAGTAAACGGAATCTTCATAGCTCGCATTACATGAGATGGTTCAAGTGAACCTGAAGTACAAGCACTACCACTAGAAGCAGCAATACCATATTCGTTAAGCTTAAGAAGAATAGCTTCTCCTTCTACGTATTCAAAAGCGATGTTAAGAGTGTTATCGGTACGATTTTCAAGGTCACCGGTTACAAAGCAGTTAGGTACTGCTTTTAAGATACCATATTGCAACTTGTCACGTAATTCACGAACTGTGTCATTCATCATCGGGATATGTAAACCTGAAAGTTCACATGCTACCCCAAGACCTACGATATATGGAGCGTTTTCAGTACCAGCGCGACGACCTCTTTCCTGGTGCCCACCATGCATGAACGGACGGAATCTAGTACCACGACGGACATAAAGAACCCCAACACCCTTCGGAGCATGAATCTTATGCCCTGAGAAACTGAGCATGTTGATATCAGTATTCTTTACATCAACCTTGATTTTACCCATGGCTTGCACTGCATCAGTATGAAACTGCGCCCCAACTTCCTTGGCCATTTTAGCCATGATTTCCACAGGGAATACGGTACCAGTTTCGTTATTAGCCCACATGATAGAAACAATGGCGGTCTTTTCAGAAAGTAAAGCCTTGTATTCATCAAGGTTCAAACGACCACAGCTATCAACCCCAAGGTAATGAACCTTAACGCCCTTCTTAGCTAAAGCCGCACAGGTATCTAAAATAGCTGGATGTTCTACGGCCGTAGTAATAATTTCATTACGGGCAGGAGCACAAGCTTCGATAGCGCTACAAAGAGCGGTGTTATCAGATTCAGTTGCGCAAGCGGTGAAGATAATTTCGTCATCGTAAGCCGCCCCGATGTATTCAGCTACTTGATGGCGCGCATGTTCCATCGCTTTACGTACAGGTTCACCGAAGCGATGCATTGAACTTGGGTTACCGTAGTATTCGGTAAAAAATGGAATCATTGCTTCATAAACCAAAGGATCAGTTTTGGTAGTAGCGTTATTATCAAGATAAATTCCAGTTTTGGTAAAATCTGTTTTTGTTTCAGCTGTCATGTTTTTATCCTATGCTCGGCACAATACTAGGTCCCCTGCTTACTATGCCGAGTGTATTTCAAATCTAAATACCAAAATTATTCTTCAATATGAGTATGATCAACTGGAGTGCCAACGTTTACAACCTGGATATAAGTCCCAAGAGCTTCGACAAGGCGTTGTTGAATCCAAGATAAAGTCATATCAGTCATCATACAGCCAATACATGAACCTGAAAGTTCAACTTCAACGCGGTCTTTGGTCACACGCTTAAGCAACACATCACCACCATCTTGAGCTAAAGCAGGACGCATTTGGTCAACGATATCAACTACAGTCTGATAGAATGGAAGTTCTTCGTTTTCAGGACCCTTCTTAGCTTCAGTTGAAGTTTCTTCTTTATCAGCGTTAGAAGCTGCGATATCAGCCCCATCGCAACAAGCCCCAACAACTTTCTTAGGAGCATCACAAGCTTCACCTTCAGCCATAGCAGCTAAAGTGCGTTCAATAATTTCTTCAATCTTTTCATGGCAAGAACCACAAGCCCCACCAGCCTTGGTATAGTTTGTTACTTCCTGCAAAGTGGTAAGGTGGTTTTCACGAATAGCTTTAACAATCTTTGCTTCGTCAATCCCAAAACACTTACAAACAAGCGGAGAATCGATATGATCTTTTTCGTACTTTTCCCCACGAAAATCTGCCGCTGCTGCGTCTAAGGCTTCACGGCCCATTACTGAGCAGTGCATCTTTTCAGGTGGTAAACCGTCAAGGTAGTTAGCAATGTCCTGATTAGTAACTTTAAGTGCATCTTCAAGAGTCTTACCAATAATCATTTCAGTAAGAGCAGAAGATGATGCGATTGCACTTCCACAACCAAAAGTTTGAAACCCAGCATCTTCAATAATATGGGTTTGTGGGTTAACCTTAAGCATGAGACGTAACGCATCACCACAAGAAATAGAACCTACATCACCTACTGCATTTGCATCTTGCAATACCTTAGCATTGCGCGGATGGAAAAAGTGATCTTTAACCTTTTCTGAATAATCCCACATAGTGAACCTCGTAGATCTCTAAGATTAAATCGACTGTACCTTTGCTGATGGTCGATTTTTAAATACTATCAAATTTATGTGAATTATAGCTCATTTTTGCGATCAACCCAAATTCACAAATGGTATTTTTTTTCATTTTTAGGTGGCCACAAATCACCGTTAGCTTTACCATCCATCTTTTATGCTTATTAGCCCGCCCCCTTACGTTTATAAGGTACAACTTTAAAACTCTTTGAAACAACGTTGTATTTTGGCTCCTTTGTATACCTCAGCCCATCTGAGATTTATTGTTTGTCGAAACTATCGTACCACCTAAAGAAATATGCCATTAACAATGAAGCAAAGCTAAAGACCTTTTTAGATTCTCCTTATGGTCTAATGTCCTCTACTAAAGTTGAAGAAAAGTTTAGAGAGTTAGATATATTAAGAAACGGCATGCTTGCCTCTGATACCTGTAAAGGCGCTGAGAACTTAGCTCTGTTTTATTCACTGTATAAAACAGCTCAAATGCATGGTATTGAATTTGAAACTTACTTGCAAAAAGCTATTACAGTGATGACTGAGCACCTCGATGAAAGCGAATTTGAAAAAGATCATAGAGGTACAATTATTGGTTATAAATCTCACTCAATTTCTGATGAGATTTTATATGACTTGATGCCATGGAACATGGCTCAAAAACAATAGGTCAGAAATTTAATTCTGACCATTTACCTTTTTTCTTTTTTCTTTTTTCTTTTTTCTTTTTTCTTTGTTCCTTTTTCCGCTTTAAGCGAATTTTTCCACTCCAGACGCAGCTTTAAACACCTTTAGTACCTTAGTCAAATTTTTAGCCCGAGCGATAAGAGTTGGGTTATCAGATACCACGATAGCTGCCTCTACCCCAGCCCAAACTTCAAGGTCCACTCTAGAGTTGCCAACGTAACAAACTTCGGCTTGCGGAAATTGCTTTTTAATAAACGCTAGCTTTCTTTTACCGGTTAAATTAATCTTTGAGCTAGTGCCATATCCATCAGCAAAAAAGTCAAATTCATTAGCAATGCGTTTAACGATACCGTCATCACTACCTGATACTAAAAACATTTCAGCATTGGGGTCTTTGACTTTTATTTCACGTAAATGGGCAATCAATTCTTCATTAAAAGGTAAGTTTTGCGGTTTAAAGTCATAGAGTTTGGCTACTTTAGTCTTAACTTTGGCGCGCCCCCCAGTAAGATACCAAAACAAGCATTTAGGCCAAAGTTTTAAATTCGGTTTAACGGTTCTTAAGAACGATATTACTGACATATCGTAAGTAATCAACGTTCCATCAAGATCAACACAGTAAATCATTACTAAGACTCCACTCCTAAAGTCACAGACTAATTTTTTTTAACGCTTAGTTTTTAAAAAGATACCAAGAGCTTTAGTTACGCCAATTAAAATATTAATGCTTGATATCGATGGTGGCGTTTGGATTACAGGTAGCATTAAACCTCTGCTCCATTTCTGAAATACGCCCATCTTTTACCAAACCAAAAGGTCGAATGCATTTTTTTAGCTTTATGCAGTAAGCATAACCATTTACACAAGGGTTTTGCATTTTGATATCACGGGCATGAATTTCTTTAAATGAAGTTACAGATGAACGAGTTGAGGCTTTTTCGCACCCTAACGAAAAGAATATCGTAGCCAAAAAAGCAACAGTGGTCACCATTACTCCTATACGCATAATCTCTTCTCCTAATCACAAAACCGAAAGGCCAAAACTTTTTGGTAACCACATTATACACGTTTTATAAAAATCAAAGCTTAAACCCTCCCATCAAAAAGACAGCCAGAGTCCACAAATTTTACGTTTAAAATGATAAACTTAACGCCAAAACCAAACTTGGGGGCTCCTTGTCACCAAAATCGCTTTAGGCTACACCAACAATCTTAAGAACAAAAGACCAAAATTAGAGCCAAAGCATCACCAAATACTTTAAAATCATAGGTAGCTAGTAAATACTAGAAGAAACTGACTACGGCTAATGGTTATAAATAGGAAGAGTTATTTATGCTTAATGAAACAGAACTTACCATTTTAAACAGTGGTCAACTCTCCTATGGCGCACGTTTACTCTACTTAACGGTCCTTCTACCACAGGCGATTAGAGCCAACACGGTTATGGATTTTGCTTTAGCTCAGCTTGCTCTTTCCGTTTGCCGAGTTGGACCTTTAGGTATTACCGTTCAAGAAAAAAATCCATCCACGCAAGAGATTCAAACTTGGTTAGCCGAATTATTGCAAACAGAGCTTATTTCCGTTCCATTAAACGAAACTGATAACGAGGCTCGCAAGGACAACCAAGTGACCTCCATTGCCCTAGAGACCACTAATTCAAATCGCCCTGACGTTATTACAGAAATTCCTGATTACATCAAGCATCCATGTGCACGTGGCTTCGAGTCCTCCTTCCCCCAAAGTTCTGCTCGTTTGGCGCCCAATACCCCCACTAAAACTCCTTGGACTAAGTTAGCTGAGCAAGATGAAGCTCGCGCTAAAGAAAGCTTTTCAAATCAAGGTTTTAAAACTCCCAATAACTTGAGCTATCAAACAAACCATAGTACCTCAAGCGAGGACCCAGCTTTTATCCCTGACAACTCAGATCCATTAGCGTACATGCGTCGTTACGCCCGGGCTTATGAAACCACACCCCATCCATTTACTAAGGGCCACAACTTTAGTCAGTCTAGCTCAACCGTCTCAGGCCCAAACTCACTAAGTTCAAGAGACACACCCAACTTTTCTGCCACAAGCTCAAGTTCTTTTGGAGCGCCACCTCAGCGCCCAAACGCAGATACTGCTTATGCCTTAGGTAGTGCTCCTGCCTATCCTAATAGTAACGAAACGACTCAAACCCAAGCTTCTCCATTTTTTAAACTAGCCTTAACCATAAATAATGGAGATCCTATCATTCTCACTAGCCGCGTGCCATTTACTAAAAAATCAAGCCAGATTTTTGCGATGAACCGCGAATGGACCCCTGACGAAACTTTAGCCGAATTAGCCACTTTTACCGGTCTTAAAGGTATTGGTTATAGCCGCGAAGAACTAAATGATTTTGTAACTTTCTGGAGCCTTAAAGACGTAGCTTTCGACAATACTTCTTGGATGCTAAAATTTTTACGCTACCTCAAGATTAAACGGTTCCAACAATCAGGGCGTTTTTAAAGCTTTGCTTTCCGCCCGCGCACTTATTGCATTTATTGTTCAGCGCTTTTGCTCCAAACTTAAAATCTGGCTAAAATAAAGCCACGGTTAAATCAGCAACTGTTAAACCATTTACAAGGAATTTTCAGGTGAACGGACACGATAATATTTTTGCAGTACCAAGAAACAGTCTTGGTGACTTTACCTTTGATGATAAGGTAGCTAATGTTTTTCCAGATATGATAAAAAGATCCGTTCCTGGTTACTCTAGCATTGTTCAAGCCGTTGGGATGCTCACTGGACGTTTCGCTCAGCCTAATACTGTATTGTATGACTTAGGGTGTAGCCTCGGAGCTTGTACTACCGAAATGAGACGCAATGCCCCGCAAAACAGCAAAATCGTTGGCATCGACAACTCTGAAGCCATGATTTCAAGAGCTAGAGATTTAGTTTTAAGCTTTAAGAGTGAAGTTCCAACCGAACTTATTCTTGGCGATATCACCACGTACCCTTTAGAAGCGTCTTCTGTAACTGTATTAAACTTAGTTCTCCAGTTTATAAACCCTCATTTACGCGACGATTTAATCAAAAAGATCTATGACTCTTTAGTGCCTGGTGGCATTTTGGTTTTAAGTGAAAAGTTTGCCTTTACCGACCCAAAAATCAAAGATACCCTTTACGATTTACACCTCGATTTTAAACGCGCTAATGGTTACAGCGAACTTGAAATTAGTCAAAAACGTTCATCTATCGAAAACGTTTTAATCCCTGAAACTGTCGACGCTCATCGCGCACGTCTCCACAAGGCCGGCTTTAAAAGCGTAGAATTATGGTATCAATGCTTTAACTTTGGTTCTTTGCTAGCCATTAAATAAGTCTTTCTTTTAGACCTCCCTACCTATGCAGGCATTAAGTACTTCAAGTTTTTACTTAGGAAGCTTCTAGTTTTCACCTAGGAAACTTGAAGTACTCTAAATAGGCCTAAACATTTCTTATATATTGGGCCACAACAGAAAGCCACAACAGAAACCACAACAAAGGTCGCAACAGAAGCCACAATCTCAACTGCATTAGGCCCCCAAAGATGTTTTCGCTACCGTGAGCTCTTACTTTGAACCTTTAAAGCTAGAAAATTCGCACCTAATATAAGCACATGGCTTTAAATCAATATATAATGCCACTAACGAAACCGGCCGAACTTTGGGTGAGTTTTTCTACCAAGCTTAAGCTCTAAAAATTTGAATCCCATCATGGCCCTAAAAAGCCCCATGTTTTAATTTTTAGCGCTAAACGTACCTTATATTTAAGAAAACCAAAGAATATTTAAAAAGCCTAAAAGGCCTCTCAAACTTGCCTCGATTTTTTAAATAAAACTTGGGCCTGCTACATAGGCCCAAGCATCGCTTACGATGCCTGTAATTGGTCGGTACTACACCTAAGTTTTGCCTACTTTTTGGCACAAGGAGATTCTTTAGAGCTATGTTTGCACCTTGGCAACAATTTATGGCAGATATTGCCACTAGCAACCTGTCACAATGGCTACTTACTTTACCTCAAGACCTCAAAAACTTTTGGGAATCAGCCGAAGGCGCTGAATTTAGAAAGTATTTAAAAGTATTATCTAGAACGGCGCATTTTGGGGTTGACTCTTGCGACCTGCAAGCGCAATCCGTAGCTTTTAATAAAAAAAGCCCTTTAACTGAGAGCCAAGCTAAAATGATCATGGGAGTCTACAAAGATCTCATGCCATGGCGAAAAGGTCCTTATAACCTTTTTGGGGTACCAGCGCATACCGAGTGGCAAAGCTTTATGAAATGGGAACGCCTCCTCCCTTATATTACTCCGCTTAAAGACCGTTCCATCCTTGATGTAGGCTGTGGCAATGGTTACCACATGTGGCGCATGTTAGGTGCCGGCGCTGCTCGAGTTACCGGGATCGATCCATGCGCATTATTCACCGCTCAATTTGAATTATTTAGACAAGCCATGGCTTTAGGTTCCGCTCCATGCCAAGCTTATGCCAAACGTATTGCTCTTTTACCACTAGGAATTGAAGCTTTACCTGAACTTGAAGCTTTTGATACCGTCTTTTCAATGGGAGTACTCTACCACCGCCGAAGCCCAGTTGAACACCTCACTTCGCTTTTAGCGCAATTAAAGGCTGGTGGAGAATTGGTACTTGAAACTTTAGTCGTAGATGGCGATGAAAACACCATCTTAATTCCTAAGGATCGTTACGCTAAAATGCGTAATGTTTGGTGTATTCCTTCTGTGCCTGCCATGTTAAACCTATTAGCGCGCGCAGGTTTTGTGGATATAAAGTGCGTCGATACCGCCCTTACCACTCTTGAAGAACAGCATGCCACCGAATTGATGACTACCGAATCGCTAGCTGACTTTTTGGATCCTAACAACCCTAAACTTACCATTGAAGGGTATCAAGCTCCAACTAGAGCGGTATTTATCGCCCATAAAAAAGGAGTATGGCAAAACTAAATGCTTTTTTACCGGTCTAAGTAATAATTTTTCCTGAACTATTAAGGCTTAGAAAAAAAATACGCTAAGCCTTAAGACTTTAGAGCTAAAATTACGCTAATGGCTTTTAACACGTTTTTCTCAACTTTTATTTTAACCGGCTTTTGAGTTGTAACCTTTTAAGGTTTAACTTAAAAAATTAGAACTTAAAATCAAAACAAAATAAAAGCCAAACAAGATAATTTAAAACTTTATACGAAATTTTTATCATGAAAACACAACATCTGAGTAAATTACCCCTCTTGGCCTTTGGCGGTCTTTGCGCTCTATTGAGTTTAACAGCTTGCCAAACATTAAACGAAACCAAACAAGTTAGCACCCAAAACGGGGCGTTGCTACATGAAATTAGACAAGACCAAGTACAAGTCTTACCTGCAATTACTAGCCTTCGTTCCGATTTGGCGGAACAGGCTCAAGCAAATGAAAAGGCCTTAACCATGTGTCTAAATTCCCTTGATAAAGCCACTGAACAAAACTCAGTCATGGCCGCTGCTTTAAACTCTTGTCACGAAGAAAATAAAACGACTAAAAGTCGCCCTGTAATGCACGTTGCGGCTCCATCAACCCCAGCACAAGATCCATTAAAGCTAGCTGACGGGAAGATGATTTTTGGGGAAGCAGAATGGATCTACATTGCTGAAGCCGAAGTATCTTTTGATTCTCGTATCGACTCCGGGGCTAGCGTATCTTCCATTAATGCTATCAACATCCAGAAATTTGAACGTGATGGCCGTAAATGGTACAGCTTTGATATTCCAATAAACACTAGCCACCTTCTACACTTAGAAGCTCCGCTCGTACGTACTACCGATATTAAAAAGGCAAGTGGTGACGGTGAAACTGAAAAGCGTCCAGTGGTAAAACTTACCGTTAAAATCGGGGGCTACACCGCTCAAGCTGAATTCACTCTTAAAGACCGTACTACTATGCAGTACCCCGTACTTATTGGCCGTGAATTCATTAAAGACATCGCCATCGTTGACGTTTCACGTATTCACGTACAACCAAAGATCAAAGACGCTAGCAGCGTTGGTTCCCTTAAAGTTAAGCGTGATGGCACCAAGATTCCTAATAGCCAAGAAATAAAGATGGCTAAAAAAGAACGCGAAGAAAACATCCCAGCCAAACTTAAAACCGATGACACTAAACAAGCCATAACTTCTACCAATAACCAAGAAGCAAAAGCGCCAGGAACAGACGAAACTGTAGCCCCAAAAACAGAAGCTAAAAAAGTAGAAGCCAAGGACTCAAAAGACTCAAATTCAAATAAGGAAAGCGCTAAAAAAGACACTACTTCGAAAAAAGAAGCAGCTACCTCTAAAACCGACCCTGTAAAAGATGCTGCTACTAAGAAACCAGCTCCCAAAAATGCGGTTGAAGTAGCAGCTCCTGCGTTAAGTCCTGTTGGTGCGGCTTTTGATACTTCAAACGCTAAGGACTAGGTGACATCCTCCCCCACCTATAGATATGGGGGACTTCTTGCCGAGTTCAGTTAAAGCTTCGCTTAAGACCTAAAATAAAGCTTCAATGCTGCCTTGGTTCCTACGCTCTTCAAGGTAAGTGTCGTTAAAAGCATTGTTCAGCCTCTTGCGCCGAGCAACTATGTAAAATCCCTCTTTTAAAAGTACCAAAAAATCAATAATGGTAATACAATATCACAACTTTGATTTAACCACGGTTAGGCCCACCAAACCTAACCTAAAAAGACAAGAGCAAAAGCACAAGCTGCCCGCAACTTTTTTGAAGTTGGTTTATTGTTTAATATAATTCGGCTCATACTCGCAGGCAGTATAAGGAATACATATGGCAAGTCGTGGCGTTTACTATCTGGTGATTACTCTGCTGATTGTTACCGGTATAGCGTTAATGGTTTATCAGCATAACTCTTTCGAAGTACCATGGCTTCCAAGCTCAAAAAATGTAGCTTGGACCGCGGAAGCAAGAATTAGTTTTGAACCTGTTTCAAGCACTGAAGAAAAAGCTTTAGATGGTAACTCTAATCAATCAGCGCGAGTTTCTTTTGCTATTCCTGAAGCCCAACCTGGTTTTTTAATTACCTCTGAAACTACAGCAAGCCCTGACTACGGTTTCAACTATGTTGAAAAACAAGGTCACTCTAGAGTTGAATGGAACAAGCGTTTTGTTAGTGGCCCCCAAGTGCTCTACTACCGCGTCGAATTCTTATCAGCTCCAGATGCGACCGACACTTTAATGACTGTGCCTGAAATCAGTGAAGTGGTAATTCCTGAACCTTATTTAACCGCCTTGACTCAAATTAAAGACGCAGCCTTTGCCAAAAGCACGGACCCCTTTAGTTTCACTCGAGAAATCTTTGCCGAACTTAAAAACCAAGACCAAAATGCTAAACTGGTCTTAACTAAATACAGCAAAGCTAGCACCTTAATTAAAATCCTGAATTTAGCCGGTATCCCTGCGCGTGAAATTTCAGTCCTCCGTTTAAAAGATGGACGTCGTAACCAAAAGTTAGTACCGTTCATCGCCGTCTTTAACGAACAACACGAATACCAAATCTTTGACCCTAAAACCGAAACTACCGGTGATAGTAGCCAGGTTCTTATTTGGAAAAACAACTCTGAATCATTACTTGATGTTACCGGTGGGACTAATTCACAGGTTAGTTTTTCGATCGTCCGTAATTTCTTAAGCTCTGAACGCGCTAGTCGCCTCTTAAGAGATGCTAACCAAATTAAAAACCAAGACAACATTGACCTTTCTGTTAATGCTTTACCAATTGAAGAACAAGCCGTCTTTAAAAATATTTTGTTATTACCAATTGGCGTTCTTATCGTCGTCTTTTTACGTATTATCGTTGGGCTCAAGACTTCTGGTACTTTCATGCCAGTTCTAATCGCTACCGCCTTTTTACAGACTAATTTAATCGTTGGTTTAATTGGTTTTATTGCCATTGTTGGTATTGGCCTCATCATTAGATCATGGCTTTCTCGCCTCAATCTGCTCTTAGTAGCCCGTATCTCGACGGTTATTATCGCCGTAATCGGCATTATCGGCACCTTGAGTTTTATTATGTACAAGGTCGGTTTGGCTGATGGCATTAAGATCACTTTCTTCCCAATGATTATTCTTTCATGGACCATCGAACGTATGTCTATTTTGTGGGAAGAAGAGGGTTATAAAGAAGTATTTGTGCAAGGTGGTGGCTCTTTACTTGTAGCTATCATCGCCTACTTGGCCATGAATAACATTAACATCCAACACATCACTTTCAATTTCCTCGGACTACAGCTTATTATCTTAGCGTTAGTGTTGCTCATCGGTAACTACACCGGCTATCGTTTAAGTGAACTTAAACGTTTTAAACCGCTCTCTGATGAAATCAGCAAGAACCAAGAACTTGAAGCCGACCGTTTAAAAAAGTCCATCAAGGAAATGAAGAAGGATCTTTAAGATGAGTATCTGGCCTTTTAGTCGTTATTGTTCCCCCTTCTCCCTAGGCCATCTTGGGATCATGGGCATGAACCAACGTAATGTAAACTACATTGGTAGATACAATGAACGTTCATTATATCCACTGGTGGACAACAAGCTCCTAACTAAGGAAATGGCGCTCCGTCACCATGTAAAAACTACTGACTTACTTGGAGCTATCAAACACCAATATGAGGTTATGAATTTCTTAAAATTCACCTCAGGGCGAAGTGGCTTTTGTATTAAACCGGCTCACGGTTCAGGTGGTAAAGGGATTTTAGTTATCACCAAAACCGATGAAGCAGGTTTTTATAAGCCTAATGGGCAAGTGCTAACCGTTAAAGACGTGGAACGCCATATCTCTAATATTTTAGCGGGCTTATTCTCCTTAGGTGGGAAGCCGGACTTTGCCTTAATCGAAGAACTCATCAACTTTGATGACGTCTTTGCCGACTACAGTTATGAAGGGGTGCCTGACATCCGTGTCATCGTTTTTCAGGGCTATCCTGTCATGTGTATGATGCGTTTATCCACCGCTGAATCAGATGGTAAAGCTAATTTGCACCAAGGGGCGGTCGGTGTAGGTTTATGTTTAAGAACCGGTAGTGCCGTAAGAGGGGTACAAAAAAATGCCCCAATTGAAACCCACCCTGACACTGGCGCCGCTTTATCCAAGCTAAAAGTACCTCATTGGCAAGAGGTGTTAGAGCTCGCCTCTAGTTGTTATGACATGTCTGGTTTAGGGTATATTGGGACTGATATCGTTCTTGACCGTATTCACGGTCCACTACTTTTAGAGCTCAACGCCCGCCCAGGTTTGGCCATTCAAATTGCTAATGGTACCGGCTTATTGCCACGTCTTCACTACATTGAAGAATTTATTAAGCACCATAGTGGCTTAACTCCTAAAGAAAGAGTCAAAGTCTCGCAAGATGCCTTCGGGATTTTAGAACATCCACAAGCTTAAAATATAAGCCAAGCAAGAATTTGAGACCGGAACTTACGCTCCGGTCCCTTATCGTAAGCTTGGCTTATTTACTTTTAGGTTTAGCTTTAGCTTATTTTAAAGAACCCCAAATAAGATAACTTGACTCCTTGAAGCGCCTACGGCCCTTTATGGTATAATCATGCCTAAATCAGCTGGAGCTTAGACTTAAAGTTTAACCTTTAGGTTTACCCCATGGCCCTTAACCTGTGGCTTTAAATCGTAACCAAGCTTTATTTAGAGCTAATTAGTTTTTGTTTGGCTTTTAAAGCTTAACCCAAATTACTCCAGAGTTGGAAACTCAAAGCACATGACAGATATCAATACTCTACGCCAAGAAATAAACACCATTGACCAACAGTTGATTGAGCTTCTCGCCAAACGCCGTGAAGTATGTCTTGGAGTCGCAGCCTTTAAGTTTGACAACGCTCGCCCTATCACCGATAAAGCCCGGGAAGAAGCACATCTTGATGGGCTCATGAAATATGCCGACTCTAAAGAGGTCTCTTTAAACTTAGTACGTAAAGTCTTTACTGATATCTTTACCGATTCCGTGGCTTTACAAACCTCATACACCTACACTAGAGCTGACACCACTCCCGAACAGTTCAAAGGCCAAATAAATATCGCCAGCTTAGGCCCAGAAGGTAGTTACTCATACCATGCTACCTGCAAATATTTTAGAGCACTTAAAAAACAGATCACTATTCAAAACTGTTCTAGTTTTGATGAAATTATTGCGGCCGTTGAAAATGGTTCGGCCCTTTTTGGGGTTATGCCCATCGAAAATACTTCTTCAGGTTGCATCAACGAAGTCTACGATCTCTTGCAAGACACTAAGGTCAAGATCGTAGGTGAGTTAACTATCAACATCGATCATTGCGTCATCACAAATGGTAATAAAGATTTATCCTTAATTAATACCATTTATAGTCACCCACAACCAGCTACTCAATGCTCTAATTGGTTAAAGCACAACTTACCACACGCCACCATTAAAACCACCACTGCCTCAAGTGCCGCGATCCAAAAGGTAGCCGCCTTAAACGATCCAACCGTGGCCGCTTTAGGCTGTGGCGAAACTGGTAAAATGTTTGGTCTCACTATTGCCGCCGAAAACATCGCAAACCAAGCTCACAATGTAACGCGCTTTATTGTGATTTCTCTAAGCTTAGTGCAAGTTCCTGATTATATTCCAGCCAAAACTTCACTCACCTTTACCACCACCAATAAACCAGGGGCTTTAGTCAAGGTGCTCGAGATTTTTAGTCGCAATAATATCAACATTGCCAAACTTCAGTCACGCCCACGCTCCCCTAATGCAAATTCTGATTCCATTTGGGCAGAAACATTTTATGCCGATGTGTGCATCAATAACAACACCGTGCTCATGCAAGAAATCTTAAAGGAACTTAAAGAAGTAACTGGGAATGTAAAGGTTTTAGGGTGTTACCCCCTTGAAACCACTATGCAAGAAGCGAAATGATAAATGAAAGAATAAGCTCAAGGAACAAGTACTAAGATAAATTTAAGGTGCTACCACAAAAGTTGTGAACTTTATAGATTTAAGCTTGAAGTTAAAAATTGCCCCCACTTAAAGTGGAGGCATTTTTAACTGAACTCGGCAAGAAGTCCCCCACCTCTATAGGTGGGGGAGGATGTCACTTTTAACTTTAGGTAGGTAGAGGCGAGGGTAGGTAGAATTTGCCATAAAAACCTAAGTGCCGCTAACTTAAACTCAACTAAGTCCAAGCTCCATCCCCAAGCCTCAAACCTAAAACAAACTAACGCTCAATTTTAAGGGCGCTCAATGTTTCTAAAATGCTCCATTAAACCTGAAGCTTCTTTAGGTAAAGGCTGGGCATTTGCCGCTTCATTTTTTACTAAAATGTCTTCTTTGGTAGCCCGGTTAGAACTACCACCTAAATCAAAATTCCCTTTATGGCATCCTGTTCCTAAAGCCATTCCATTAGAATTGGTTCCGCGTCTTTGCGAAGCATCATGTTCCGCTTGCATCACTTGAGCACTAAAGCCACTCATGCCCCCAAAGTCAGGCATCTTACTTACATCTGCCATGCTAGGAGTGCCGGGAATAGCACTTGGCACTGGCTTAAGCTCTGGCGCCTTTAGTTCATTAGCAGCGGTTTTTACAGGTTTACCTTTCACTCTAAAGAGTAATTCAGCCTCGCCTTGCGGAATTTCACATTCACGGACTACTTCGTTAAGATCCGCTCCAAGATCAATCATCTTCTTAGCGCGGGTATAAAGCTTGCTGTCGGCGTCTTGAGTGGTCAAGCTAAGTTCATCTACATGGGCCGATAAATCACGCAGCTGTTGCTGCTGTTCATTGATTTTATGGCCTAAAATTTCACAAGCTTCCTTAAGATCTCCTAGCTCTTGACGTAACTTATCATTAGTGCGTAATAAATCAGCCGACTCCGCTTCATAATCTCGACGAAACCCATTAAAAGTTACAATACCACTCGCCCCTAAAATAAAACTAACAAGAGCAATCAACGCTCCAATGCAGGCGATAATCACCGGTAAATACTGTTCCATAAATAATACTCCGTAGACCTTGGAATTTAGTTTTAAGCAAATTTAAGCTTTATTGAGTAATTTTTTTCATAAAGCACTAATAGAACTAAGCAAGTTTTTGGTTTAAACCAAAACTTTTGGGTCCCCAAAAAGTTTGAGGATAGCTTTTATTAACCCAAACTTGCCTATCATAAACCTTTGCCTAATTTTAATGGCGTTTGCTTGGAACATAAAGCCAAACTTAACTTTTATGGCGGAAGATTTTATTTTCGCTTAAAAATCGACCTCAAGCCAATAAAACCTCAAGCAAAGGAAAAGGCCTAGCTACCACTTACGGAGCTAGGCCTTTTTCGGGCTTAGGCGCCCTCAGGCTTAACTTTAGCTTTAGTTCTAACTTAAACCTAGCCTTACAGTCTTTACTCTAAGTAGCCTTGGACTTAAGCTTCAATTTTTTAGCTAAATACGGCTTACTTCTTCCCATTCTTCATCGTTAAGAAGACGATTTAAATCAATCAGAATCAACAACTCGTTATTACGGTTACTAACCCCCTTGATAAATTCAGCGCTTTCTTCGGTGCCGATGTTTGGTGCCGGATCAATATCTGAAGAATTTAAATCAACTACTTCAGCCACACTATCCACTAAGATCCCAACTACTTGTTTTTCAGCTTCAATAATAACGATACGTGAATTGTCAGTTACAGGCGCATGTTCAAGCCCAAAACGCATTCTAGTATCGATTACAGTCACTACGTTACCACGTAGATTAATAATCCCTAGGACATATTCAGGAGAGCCAGGTACAGGTGCAATTTCTGTATAACGTAATACTTCTTTAACCTGCATTACGTTTACCCCGTAAACTTCATTCCCCAGATGAAAAGTCACCCAGCGCAGAATTTCTTTATTACTGCTGTCAGCGGATACGCCGTTGTTGATATCAGTCATTTTCACCTTCCTTTGATAAAAAAATCTACTTAGCTTAAACTAATAAGGCCAACCACCGGTTCATGGTAAATTCATGGCATGTCCATGGTAAGTTATTGTTTTAATAAGCAAATACTAGTTTTTATTATATCTTTAAAAGTAGCCTCAAATAATCCTTCTGCGCAATCTCTTTTAAATATTGTTATTCCTTGCACATATCAAGACCACTCCTAAATATATTTAAGAGTTCTGTTACATGAATTAAAGCACACATTTCATCTTTAACAATACCGGCTAACCACGGTCTAGCCCCGGGTAAAGCGCGCCATTTAATTGCGTCTCGACTTACCACCTTAGTCCCAATAAGTTCATCGCACCCGATGCACCACTTAGACTTATCAAGCATAATCACATATTTATAAGCCCGTTCTTGAGGGCTTTCAATATCTGGTAGCATCCACTTTTGGGTATCTACCACTGAAACCTTGTCCTGACCTAAAGACATAAGCCCCATGTACCATTTTGGTTTCCCAAATAACGCCGTAATTGTTCCCGGCTCAAAAATCCCCCCCAGATTAACTAGAGGCACAGCTAACGTAACCCCGGCTACCTTAAAAAAGAGCGCTGTAAATTGAGCTTCTGTTTCTAAGTTCTTCCATACAGCCCGAGCTTGGGTTTGCGCTTTGGGTTGTACTTTAGACAAAGTTGCGTCTTTACTTGCTGTAGTCGTCAAGGTCGCCGTGGTAGTAGCTACTTGAGGTTTAGTTTCTACTGCTGTTTCTACCGCTGTTTGGACTTGTGAAGTAGCAGCTGGCGTTTGAACTTGGGTTTGAACTTGAGTCTTAACTTCGGTTGTAGTTTTAGCGACCTCTGCCACTTGAGTTAAGGTTTTAGTTTGGGTGGTAGTCTGTGTTAGCTCCTCATGAGCCGGCACTGTAGCTAACAGTGTCTGGAGCTCTTCGCGTCGATCTTCGCGTAACGCAAGTGGCTTGGTGGCCGTTTGCTCTTGAGGAGCTGGAGCTAAAGCCATAGCCGGAGCCACACCTAAAGATAAATCCCCTGATGCTCCATTTGGTTTAGCTAAAGATGAGGACGCCTTACTTACGTCATTACTTTGTGGCTCATTGGTAAGGAGCGAATTAAAGTAGCTAACCATAGCTTGACGCTGCGAAAGCTTACTCATAGTTCAATCCCCTCTTGCGCTAAAAGATCTTTTAACAACTCACCGTAAGCCTTAACCCCTTTGGAGTTTGGATATAGGTCGGAAGCTGGCACATGTTGCTGACTGGCATCTCTAAAGTGGGTATCCACTGGAATAACATTATGCCATACGGCATCTTGATAAACCCCGACAATAGTTTCTAAGCTTTGGTGTGAGGCTCTAGTTCTGCGGTCAAACATAGTCGGCACCACCAAGTATTTAATCGGTTTGGATTTGGTGTCTTTTAAGATCTCAAAAGTCTTCATCATTCGTTCCAAGCCTTTTAAGGCTAAGAATTCAGTTTGGGTCGGTACAATAACCAAGGAGCTAGCTGCTAAAGCGTTGACCATCATCACCCCAAGCACCGGCGGACAATCGATAAGCACCGCATCAAAATCCTCGGCCAACAACCTTAAACTTTCATTTAAAATTAAGCCTGCACCGTTGTTTTCCGCAAAAGTCTTATCCAAAGTTGCTAAAGCAATGGAGCCTGGCATTAACGAGATATTGTCATTTGAGGTTTTTAAAATAACTTGGCGTAAATTAGCAGCTGAACTTCTAATCTCTGTGCTCGCAAATAAATCGTATAGCGTATATTCAAGTTCGTCCGAATCATACCCAAAACAACTAGTTAATGAAGCGTGCGGGTCAATGTCTAATAACAGCACTTTCATCCCTTCAGCTGCCATGAGACCGGCTAAAGTAATGACCGTAGTAGTCTTGCCAACCCCGCCTTTTTGGTTAGCGACAGTCCAAACTATCATAACGGCTCCTAATAATCCTTATTCATAATTCATTGTCTGTTTTTAATCTAAAGCTCATGCTAAGACTTTGGTCTTAGCGTTTAATAATAACTAGGAGCTTTAGTTATGAGTTTAATCATGGTGCTTTGAGTTACTTACGCTAAAGCTTGCTTTTAATTTAAGTGCTCAAGGGTATTAACCTTAGCCTTAATTTGCCACCTCATTTGAGGACGTAGAAGTAGCGGGAGAAGTAGCATTAGCTTCCGCCGAAGTAGCATCAGTTTCTGTAGATATAGCGCTTGGCTCTCTAGAAGTGGCGCTTGGCGCCTCCACTTCAGCTCCTACCTGTGGCGTAGCTTCATTAGCCTTCTTTTCCGCCTCTTTTTGTTTTAAAGCTTCTTGGCCTTCACGTGTGTAGACCACTAACCTACCATCATTGGTCCGCATCACTTCAAGGTTTTCGAGATCCTTTTTCTTAACCCCGTTAGCCCCTGAAACGTCAACCTCATCATCCGGTAAAACTAAAAGCTTCTTTGGTTTAAACGCATACTTAGAAACTGCAATTACCACGCAGCGATTACGAGACCTGCCTTTAGCCGTTGAATTAGAAACGAATGGTGCATACTGCGCATACGCTTCAATTGCCATGCGATGTGGATCAATCCCAGCTTTAGCTAAAGCGTCAATAACACTGATAGAGCGCGCCGCACTTAAATACCAATTGTTCGCATAAACTTCATCGTGCACTAGTTCATTGTCAGTATAACCACGTACTCTGATGTAATTTGATAACGGTTTTAAGATTTCTCCGATACGAGCCAAAATTGGCTGCGCCCGATTTAAAACTGACGCACTATAAGGCGCAAAAACTAAAGCATCATTAAGTTCAATGGTGATCCAATTTTCTTGCTTGGTTACCGTCACCATGCCCTTAGATTCTAAATCCTCCAACGAACGGTTAATGTCGTCACGAATGGTATCAAATGGAGCACCCATTTGATAATTTCCAGGTTCGCTTTTAATGGATTCTTCAACGTCACTACGTGATTCTTCACCGCTAACCTCCGAACTCTTAAGCCCTACTGAATTGTCTTTAGGACGCCCCATATCGAGCATCCCCCCACCACCTTTGCTTTCAGGCTGAATTAAAGATGGATTGGCCACGGTTGAAGACGCTAAGGCGGTAGTTAAAAATTCAGTCGCAATGATTTTTTTATCATCCGCAAACCCTGTGGTAGTAGAAATAAGACCCATTTGTGAAAAGCTATCCATCAGCCCTTGAACCATGGCATTAGCTTCATTTTTAGAATTCATAGCAAAGCCATAAAGCACCACAAACAGGGCAAAAAGTAGCGTCATAAAATCCGCATAGGACACCATCCAGCGTTCCATGTTTTCATGTTCGGGAATTTTAGGTTTCTTAGCCATGAGGTTATTCCGTTATTTACTAGATTCGCATCATCTTCTAATTTAAGGTCTACTTAAAGACCATTTTTAGACTTTAAATAAGCATTTTCGTAGCTTAGAGTTACTAGATGCGGTGAATAAATTTTTATTTAATCGTCTGTTAATTTGTCTGCTTTAGCAAGTAGCATATTGGCGATGATTTATTTTTGGGGACTATTTTTGTGTTAGCTAAAAGAGAGCTATGCTTACTTTTAGCCAGGCGCGCAAATTTTAAAGCTTCCCCTAAAAGCTCGTTCGCGCTTTTAGTAGCCCTACGCTTAAACTCCTCTTCCCCCAATAATTACAATTCCTGACCAGTAAAGACTGCTAAACGACGTTTAAGCTGCATGGTGTTTTCCCCATTGGCAATAGAGACTAACCCAACAATGGTCATTTCCTTAAATTGAGCAATATCGTGGTTAATAGCTTTAAAACGGTTACCCCCTGGGAGCAACACAATATTTGCCAAACCTACCCCGTAAATAGTCGCCACAAACGCCACCGCAATAGCCGGACCTAATTTTTCCGGTTGATCCAAAAGCCCCATCGCGTGAATAAGACCAAGCACCGCCCCGATAATACCCATACATGGGCAGTAGCCGCCCATCGCTTCAACCACTTTGGCGTGTTGTTCTAGTTCATATTGTTCTTTTTCAATTAAGGCTTCTAAGATTTCTTGGAGCTGTTCTTTATCCACCCCATCGACAATCATTTGAACCCCTTGGCGGGTAAAGGTATCTTCAATTTGGGATAGTTGGTTTTCAAGTGCAAGCAACCCTTGTTGTCTTGCCACTTGTAACATGTTTTCTAATAATTCAGCCTGAGAAATTAAATCGTTGCGTGGTGGTGCGATCAACCACTTCAATTTAATAAATGTTTGCAACACGATTTTAGGCGGGAACTGCACTAACCCCGAACCAGTAGCCGAACCAACTACAATAAGAAAGGCTGGCAAATCGATAAGCGCGCTCGGATGCGACCCTTCGATCATCATCCCCGCAAGGATACAGCCGACCGCCAATAAGACCCCAAGCATGTTCATAAGTATTTCCTCGCCTTTAGATTTTAGGTCACATGCGAACTAAAACCTCAATATGAATTCGGTAAGTTACGTTTGGCTTATAGCTTAGTAACTTAAATCTAGACTGTGGTGACTAGTTAACATCAAACCACCTAAACGCCTACGACTTTTGGTAAATTCTATAATTCTAAATTGAATTTTAAGGGCAATTTTTATTTTAAAATTGCTTTTGAACTTCAATTTTAAAATTATAGTTTAAATTTTTAGCTTTTGTTTTTAAGCATTTGCTCTTTTTAGCTTTTGCTCTTTTTAGCTTTTGCTCGTTTTAGCTTTCGCAAGCCATGGTTTAGTTAAACTTTTAACGTTTAAACTCGTTACCAATTATTTGTATTTGGCCCTTGAATTAACTAAGTAAATTTTTACTTAGTTAATTCAGCTACCATTTGCGGTGCAATCTCATCTATTGGTAATACATAATCTGCAAGCCCCGCTTCTACGACGGCCTTAGGCATCCCATAGATCACACAAGTTTCTTCATTTTGAGCTAAAATCGTCGCCCCTTGAGCGCGCAAAAGACTTGAACCTTTACGCCCATCAGCTCCCATCCCCGTTAAAACGCTAGCGAGAACTCTACCACGATACGCTTGCGCTGCCGACCCAAAGGTAATATCCACACAAGGTTTGTAGTTGATTCCAGCGGGACTTGGGACAATCTTTAATGTAGCTTTATTGCCGATGCTTGATTCGACAAGCATTTGCATCCCCCCAGGAGCCACATACACATGGCCAGCAACAAGTTGGTCGCCATCTTTAGCTTCTGTGACCTTTAAGGCACATAGCTCATCTAAACGTTCCGCAAATGGACCAGTAAAACTACCTGGCATATGCTGCACAACTACCACCGGGACCGGTAAATCAGCCGGAAGGGCCGTAAGCACTGTTTGTAACGCAAGTGGTCCCCCAGTCGAGCTCCCAATAAATATCGCCGCAAACTTGCGGTTATAGGCAAGACTAGTTGGCGCCTTATCATTTACTGTTTCTTTAGAACTTTCTTTAGCATTTTCTTTAAAACTTTCTTTTAGATTACTAGTAAGCGCAGAAGCTCCTCTAGCCGACGTTTTATTCGGACTATGTAACCTTGTTCTAATCGCCGCCATGCGCTCAGAGATAGACGTGGTGTCTTTAGTAGTATTAGCCAAAGCCAACCCTTCCGCGCCTAAAGTTTGACTCGTGGCGCTCGAAGTAATTCTATTTAATCTTGACGCTAATGAGCTCGTTCGACTTGTTGCCTCTAAACCATTTTTAGTAAAAGTGGTCGTTCTAGAATCGGCCCCAATTGAAGCTTTATCTCTTAATAAGGTGTTTTCTCGTAACGAGGTGGTAGTTCTTAAGCTAGCACGTGCCCCCAATCCCTGAGTAGAGCTAGGGCTAAGCCCACTAGCTAAACTTGCGCTCCGCGGTTCAGTTCTTACGCTCGAATGCCCACTAAAACTAGCATGGGCCTGAGAAGTATGAGCATGTGGCCGGAAACGATGCATTGAGCCTTTTGCCCGGCCTAGCTCCCGCATTCTACCTATAAGTGCCTCTACTGATTCTTTCTTATTTTTTAAGATATCATCAAAGCACTTAGGCATAAAATCCATGGCCCCTGCTTCGAGGGCATCAAGAGTAGCTTTAGCGCCTTGCTCAGTTAAAGAGGAGAACATTAAAACAGGAGTTGGGCAAACTTTCATGATTTCTCGAACTGCTTCAATGCCATTCATTACCGGCATTTCCACATCCATGGTCACCAGATCAGGTTTGAGTTCACGAACGCGCAGCACGGCGTCGCGGCCATTTTCCGCTTCGCCCGCGAGTTCAAGTTCGGGATCGCTAGCAATCATTTCTGCTAAACGTTTCCGAAAGAATCGTGAATCGTCAACTATTAAAACCCTAATCGTCATGCCAACTCCCCAAGACAATTACATACCTAAGAACTAAACTCTACCAATAGGACGACTACTATGTAAAGTTGAAGCGTGTTTACTTGTGTATTTCTTTGCGTAAGCGCGCAATAAGTTCGGCACGTCGAGGATTAAGGCAATCCCCCCATCTGATGTTACAGTGGCGCCTGCCATCCCTGGAGTTCCGTGCAACAAAGAATCAAGAGGCTTAATAACCACTTCTTCTTGGCCGATCAACTCTTGCACCACAAAGGCTACTTGTGAGCCATTACCTTGCTGTACTAAGACTACATGACCAACCTTAGGGTGAACACGTAATGCAGAATCGTCTTCTCCTGGTAATGATCTAGTTAACCAATCCTGCAAGAAGAATAACGGAATAGCCTTATCACGAATGATAATCGTTGATTGGCCATCAACATTTCTGATGCCATCAAGAGGTAAGTAAAAAATTTCGCTCACTGAAGTTAAAGGCAAGGCAAAGACATGGTTACTAACCTTAACCATCAAGGCAGGTAAAATAGCCAAAGTTAGAGGTACCTTGATTTCGATGGTAGTACCCACACCCTTTTCTGAATCAATTCTTAAAGAACCATTGAGTTTGGTGATGTTGGTCTTAACCACGTCCATCCCCACCCCACGGCCGGAAATATCTGAAATCTGGGTTTTAGTGGAGAAGCCTGGCGCAAAAATCAAATTGTAGGCATCAGCATCACTCATGCGCTGCGCCCCATCTTTATCCAAAATACCCTTTTTGATGGCAACATCCTTTAACTTATTAGGATCCATACCCGCCCCATCATCGATGATCTTAAGGAGAATATGATCACCTTGCTGTGAAGCACTTAAGGTAATAGTCCCGGTCTCAGGTTTTCCGGCAGCCCGTCTAACGTCAGGAGTTTCCACCCCATGGTCACATGAATTACGTACTAAGTGCACCATTGGATCGGCTAACGCATCGACTAGGTTCTTATCAAGGTCTGTATCTTCCCCGATCATTACCAATTCGATCTTTTTACCTAAGCTACGAGCTAGGTCGCGCACAACGCGAGGGAAACGCCCGAAGACCTTTTTAATCGGTTGCATACGGGTCTTCATCACTGCGCCTTGTAAATCCGCCGTAACGACATCAAGATTTGAAATTACTTTTACTAACTCTTCATCGTTTTTAACATTATTACTTATGCTCATTAAACGATTACGAACCAAAACTAATTCCCCAACCATATTCATGATAACGTCAAGTGTCTTTGTATCAACACGAACGGTAGTTTCGGCCGCAGGGGTGGCTGGAGTTGCCGGATGAGCACTCTTAATTGGGGCTGAAGCTGGAGCCGCAGCTGAAGTAGGAGCCGGTGCTTGAGCTTTGGCCACAGTTGAAGTAGAAGTTGGTTCACTTTTTACTGCTGAAGTCCCCAAAGTCGCACTTACGCTAGGCACAGAAGGTGCCACCTGTGGAGCTTGAGCCCCATGAGCTGCGTCATCATGCCCTGGAGCATGGCCTTTGCCATGTAATGAATCTAATAACGCTTCAAATTCGTCATCAGACATCGTGCCTTCAGTATCGGTAGGCTGTGCAATTTTTTGTTCTGGTTTAGCTTGAGGAGCGCTAGGCGCAACCGGGATAGTTACAGGTTTAGCCACCTTTAACATATCTTCAAATGCTGCATCAGTTGGGTCTACGGCGCTAGCCTTATTTTGGGCATCTGCTTCACTCCCTGGCGCTACGCCTTTACCGTGTAAAGAATCAAGGAGCGCTTCAAATTCATCATCAGAAATGCTATCGATCCCGTCACTTGGCATGGCGATCTTTTGTTCTTTCTTTGGCGCGCTAGCCACAGGAGCTGGGGCTGGAGTAACTGGAGCTGGTGGTGGAGTTACAGGCGCAGGTGCTGGTGCTGGAGCGGGTTCATCTGCGCTCTTAGGCTTACTTAACTCAACTAAGGCGGCAATCAGATCAGCTGGCGCTTCATCTGGTTCTTCCCCGTTTTGTACCTGCGCAAACATACTGCTAATGACGTCATGAGCCCGCAAAATGACATCCATGAGTTCAGAGTCAACTTTACGGCCCCCATTACGTAGGGTATCGAACACGTTTTCCGCTTTATGACAGGCGTTAACTAAGTTTTGTAGACCTAAAAAGCCGGCCCCACCTTTAACCGTGTGGAATCCACGGAAAATGGCGTTTAATAGCTCGTGATCCTCTGGACGTTTTTCTAGTTCTACCAATTCTTCCGATAACTGATCAATTATTTCACCAGCTTCAACGATAAAATCTTGTAGGATCTCTTGATCTGCCACTTCCAATGCCATAGCAACCACCTTTTAATAATTCATCTACCTTGATAACTTGAGCTAACCAAACCAACCAAAACTTATTACTTTCCACCTTAAAAGCATTATTTGCACTTAACATAAGTGACATCATAATCGTTATCAAACTATCAACAATTAGAACCCATTTACCATATAAGCCCAAATAACAATAACTAAGTATGGTACTAATAATATCTTACTTTAGAACCCTAAAGACGCTAACAGATCATCGACATCGTCTTGCGAACTAGCCACGTCTTCACGTTCTTCCTTGTTCATGATTGGCCCTTCTGGAGCTAGTTTTCTAGCTTCCTGTTCAGCCTTGGTTTCACGGTTTTCAAATTTAACGTTTTGTTCACTAAACTGTCGTAAAAGTTCGAGCAATTTGCTTTCGACTTCACCAACTAAGTTAATGACCTTGTTAATCATTTGCCCAGTAAGATCTTGGAAATCCTGGGCCATTAAAATTTCTGTCAGCTGAGCACATAGAGTTTCAGAGTCTCGTTTTGACTCTTCAATCAAACCATCAAGCTTATGACACAAGGACACAAAAGTCGCTTTCTCAATCTTTTTGTGCATAAGTGCATCCCACATCGGTTGGATTTCTTTGATGGAAGACTGCAAGTTTTGCGCTAACGGCATGCAATTATCCACGGCATCCATGGTTCGATTAGCAGCCTTATCAGTCATGGTAATGATGTAGCGCAGACGCTCAGTTGCATCAGGCATCTCATGTTCGGCAATGGTCTGTAGTCTAGAATCCACGCTGAAATTTAAAATTCCATCGTGTAAGCTTCTAGCCATCCGGCCAAGCTCAGCGTATAGACTCATTTCGTTACGATGCACGATCCCAAGAATAATCTTGTCGGCTTCTTCTTGGTAACCGTCTTCTAAATACTCAAGCATCTGTCTAGCTTCAGCTAGTGTTACTAATGGTTCTCTTTCTGGGGCTTCACCCTTTCCGGCATTTTCCATCTCATAAACTCCAGTTCTGTTCCATACTTCTTAAAATAACAGCTTCAAGTTTGTATGGATGCATATTTAACCTTGAGGTTGAGCCAAACTCTTCACCTAAAATGTAACGTTAAAAAAGACCAAGTTTTTAAGTTTATTTGACTTTTAAAATTGTTTAATTTATTAATATTATTTAACATATTAAACAATTTTTATATAATCTTAAAAATTGCTAACCTCAAAACATTAGGCAAACTAACTTTAAGCATTAAAATTTTTAATAAAAACAGGCTTTATCATTATTTCTTTTTTGAAGGATTAAGCACTTTACAAATACTTATATCCTTCAGACAAGCATAACGCTCAAGTCTTTACCTAAAATTAACCACTCTGGTTTTAAAGTTAATTAACGTTTCATACTTAGGCTTAAATCTAGCTCAGGCTTAAATCTAGCCTTCAAGTTTAAAAATGTTTCCCTTAAGTTTTAACTAAAAACAAACGGCCTTTTATATTTTTATAAAGTGACCTTGAGTTTAGCTATGTTGTTATGGACCATTATTAGATCATTAGTCCATGTTTACTGTGTACGTTTTAATTGGTTTATCTTTCTAATTTGGATTTTGATGCATTCCTAAAAGATAAAAAACCAAATTTGTTCTAAGTTTTTCTAGTTTTGGTTCATAGCTTTAAGTTGTATGGTTAAAAATTTTAACCTTATGTTTTAGGTTTAATTAAACCTAAAACTTAACCAATACGTTCAAAAATCTTATCGAGCTTTTCTTTTAAGGTCGCTGCGGTAAATGGCTTTACAATATAACCGTTAATACCAGCTTGAGCCGCTTCGATAATCTGTTCACGCTTAGCTTCCGCAGTTACCATAAGTACAGGTAAGCTCTTAAGCTTTTCGTCTGCACGAATAGCTTTTAATAAATCAATCCCTTGCATCCCAGGCATGTTCCAATCTGTAATCACAAACTGAAAATCACCGCCTTTTAGCATTGGCAGAGCAGTTGTGCCGTCGTCAGCTTCCTGAGTGTTGTTAAACCCAAGATCGCGCAACAAATTTTTAATAATACGGCGCATAGTTGAGAAATCATCAACGATTAGGATTTTGATGTTAGTATCCACTGTAATATCCTCCGAAAAAATCCTTATAAGTTAACCGGTATCTTCTTATAATTCCTAAGGATTTTATAAACAATTCATGTTGCCGATATTATGCACAGCTAGCGCAAAAAATACAGAGATCTATACAGCAAAATACAGTCCATAACCGCAAAATGTAAGGCCTACCTCACTTTTAGGAGTGTAAGGCGTGTAAACACTCCTAAAAAACCAACTAATTCACAGGAATTTTGGCGGGTACGTCTTCGCTTGCGACCTATTTTTTTCTTACAACATAAAACCATGCAAAAACATAGACTTAGAATTAGAGAAATATGAACCAAATATGGACCAAATATGAAAAAGAAAAAAAGGAATGTAAGGAAAAAAATGCGGGAACAAAAAACGGTAACAAGCAATAGAAAAGTAAGAAGCGATAGAAAAATAAGAAGAAAGAACAGCAAAAGTCCCAAAAGAAAAAGTAGTAAAAGCAGATTTAGAACACCTCTAGGGGTGACAAAAGCGAGAGCCCCAAACAGCCTTGACCAGTAATTAACGTGCTTGACTTTTTTATTTAACTAATTAACGTAATTAACGTACTACATCCGCATCGATTCAATCTTCGCCGGAGAGCCATTCTTTTAGCATAGACCGAATTCTAGCTAAAGCCTGGGACATTATTTGATAAGCTCGAGCTTCGCTTAGGTCTAGAATTTCCCCGACTTCTCTAAAGTTCATGCCTTCGTTATAGTAAAGACTGACCACTAAAGCTTCCCGTGGTGGTAGTTTTTTTAACGCCGTAGCAAGTTCCGTGGTAAAACGCGCTTTAAGCATTTGTTTTTCAGGAGAGGCAAAAATCCCTGTATCTTTGTTGTCATCATGCAAAAAATCATCGGCTGATTCGCCTAGATCTTCGATGCCAATAAGCTTACTATTTGCGCCATCTAGAAGCATCCGGTTATATTCATCAAGAGAGACGCCGAGCTTCCCAGCAACTTCTGTATCGGTTGGTTGACGTCCAAGTTTAGCAGCGAGTTTGGACATGGCTTCAGATACAGCTCGGCTATTTTGATTTACCGCCCGCGGCGCCCAATCATAGCGTCGAACTTCATCAATCATGGCCCCACTAATACGACGATAAGCAAAGGTCTCAAAACTAGCCCCTTTTTCATTATTAGCATCGTAGGTTTGGCTCGCTTCAAGTAGACCAATCATCCCAGCTTGAATTAAATCATCAAGCTGTACGCATTTAGGAAATCGAGCAATATGATATAGCGCCACCCTCTTCACCAAAGGGGCGTATCTCATCAGAACCTCTTCACGCGGATCCTTTTGCTTTCTGTATGCATCCAATGGATTCAAGATTGTTACCTGCTTAGCATGATTGCTGTTACTTAGCATAAGCTTTAAAAGTAATATTTTGAGCTTTTTTAGCGTAATTTTTATTAACTTGGCTTAATTTAACTTAATTTAGCTGAATTTAGCTTAAGTTTCTAAAACGCGCTTTAAGTTTCAACGCTTACTTTAAGTCTAACGTTCTGGTCTCACTTTAGCTTAAGCGTTTAAGCCTAAACCAAACACAAGTTTAGGCTTTAAAATTAAGCTTATGCACTAGCTCGGGCTTTAGAAGCACCATCATTTTCACTTTGAGTTTCTACAGAACGTTTAACCAAATTTTCAATAAAGAACTCTAGGTGACCTTCAGGGCGATAAGGAATAGCCCAAGTTAAAGCTCTTACCGCTAAAGCTCTAAAAGCTAATGCTGCTGGAGATTTTGGAAAAGCATCAACAATAACCTGCCTCTTCCGCACTGCCATTCGAATATTATTGTCCATAGGCACACAGGATACAAGTTCTAACGAAGCATCCAAAAAACGATCTGTGACCTTGGTCAGTTTCGCAAAGAGATCACGGCCCTGCTTTAAGCTCGTAACCATATTAGCGATAATCTTGAACTTATAAACTCCATATTCAGTATTTAAAATCTTCATGAGTGCATAGGCGTCAGTTACTGAAGTAGGTTCGTCACAAACCACCACTAAAACATCTTGCGCGGCTCGAGCAAAGGCTAAAACCATATCAGAAATACCAGCCGCTGTATCGACGATAAGCACGTCGATTTCAGTCTTCATTTCGCTAAATGCTCTAATTAAGCCAACATGCTGAGCTGGAGTGAGTTCAACCATGGCTTGAGTACCAGAGGTGGCCGGAATAATCTTTAAACCATGAGGGCCTTCCACGATAACTTCATCTAAAGTGCATTCCCCTGAAATCACATGGGAAAGATTGCGCGTAACGCGTAATCCTAACATCACGTCAATATTAGCCAAACCTAAGTCAGCATCTAAGAGTAAAACCTTTTTGCCTTGCTGACATAAGCTTACTGCTAAATTCAAGGAAACGTTAGATTTACCAACCCCACCTTTACCACCGGTAACGGTGATAACCTTAATTCCATGATCATTGTTGTTGCCAGAGGTCATGTTTCTTAATCCTTGTGCCTGATCCATAACAGCTTCCTTATTCTGAAACTTTTAAATTCCGAGCCCAATCGGCGCCTTCTAAGCCCGCCGCTTGTGACTTACGGTTTACGCCTGGTTCTAATTCTTCGATTTGCGCCAGGACACGTTGCACAAAGGAGGCCGGATTCGCAACTTCGATATCTTCCGGAACTCTTTGGCCTGTTGTTATATAACTAAGCTCAAGATCATGGGCAATGCATAAACTTGCAGCATCCCCAAGACTCATGCTTTCATCAAGTTTTGTGAGTACCAACCCATCAATCCCAAGATTACTAAAGCGCGCATAAGCGTCCTCAAGTACTCGTCTTTGCCCTGTTGCCGGCAGCACCAAATAATGTTGCAACCTTACCCCAGCATTACGTTCTAAATCGGTTAGTTCCTGCATTAGTCTAACATCGCGCTGGCCGAAACCCGCAGTGTCAATTAAGACTAAGCTCTTACTTCTTAGTTGATACAAAACTTCAGACAATGTCGAAACATCATCAACAATTTTAACGGTACACCCCATAATACGACCATAGGTCTGTAACTGCTCAGAAGCACCAATACGATAATGATCGGTACTAATAAGAGCTACTTGGTCTGAGCCGTACTTTAAAGCAAAGCGCGCTGCGATTTTGGCTAAAGTAGTAGTTTTACCTACCCCCGTAGGACCAACTAAAGCCACCGCCCCACCACTTTTCATGATGGTGTCATTACCGCCACGAATGTTGTTTTCCAAGATTCGTGCCAATTCCTGCCAAGCTAGATTAAAAGAGCTATCCGCATTAACTTTTTGAGATAAACGTTCCGCTATATCTTCCGCAAAACCACCAGCTGTCAAGAGTCTTGTAATCATCGCTCTTACCGGTTCATCACGCGAACGTTCGTCTTGCATAAGACCTGCTAGTTGGAACTGAAGTAAGCGTCTAATCGCCTCAACTTCTTTTGATAAGCTACTGATTTGTTCTCGTGTTTCCACATTCGAGTCAGTTTTATCAATGATTTTTGGTCTATTGCCATTAAAACCACCATCTCTCATAAAGCCTCCTCGATTATTATTCTGGTCCATTAAAGAACGTGGTCGCTCGCCCCCGTTATTGATAACGTTATTTAACCCCGACGCTCCATTGCTAGAACCAACATCGTTTGAGCCATAGCCACGTACTTTACTTCTTGATCCAGAGGTGCCACTTTCCCCTGTGGAGTTAGACATAGCTCGCGAAGAATTTTCGCCTAGACCGCCAGTTTGTTCTTGTCGCGCTAAGAGTGCTGCTAACGAATCAGCAAACTTTTCTTGCTTCTTTTTTAAGCTTTCTGCCGACATTTCGTCATTTACACGAGCACCGCGTCCGTTTTTTGACATCAGATCTGACGAAATACTGACATTATCATCCGCCAAATCGTCGTCAGATTCTTGATTTGACTTCGTCCGAAGTGAGGTGGTATTGTTTTTATTAACCGGAGCTCTTTTTAAGCCATAACCACTTTGAGCGTTCCCGCTTAAACCACTAGCTCGTTTAGTATTTACCTCGTTAGCCCGAGCCCCTGAATCTAAATTATTAGCGTTAGATGCTTTAGCATTTTCCTTAGCGTTTTTTAAGGTTTCTGAATCTTCGACTTTATAATCGAGAGCAGCTACAATTTCGATACCACCATCGACTTTTTTGCTGGACATGATAATAGCGTCGGAACCAAGCTCTTCCTTGATTGCCGCCAAAGCCGTCCGCATATCTTTAGCAAAAAAACGTTTTAAATTCATAAACTAATAAACCTCTTTACTGACCGACGGCACTAATAATTTTAATTTGTTTATCATCAGGTATTTCTTGATAAGAGAGTACCCGTAGCCCCGGTATAGTATTTTTCACAAAGCGCGCCAAGGTGGTTCTAAGTAAGCCTGAAGTAAGAAGAATAGCAGGTTGCCCTTCCATTTCTTGTCTTGCGGTCGCATCAGCCAATGACTTTTGCATTCTTTCCGCAAGTCCAGGTTCAATCCCAGCCCCATCTGCTCCGCCTGATTGTAATGACTTATGCAAAATAGATTCCAAATCACGCGAAAGCGTAATGACCGGAATAACATTGTCTCCGCCGACAATGTCCTGAATAATGAGTCTTCTTAAACCAATGCGGCACGCAGCAGTAAGCACTTCTGGATCTTGGCTCTTAGGCGCATACTCCGTCAAAGTCTGCAAAATAGTGCGCATATCTCGAATTGGCACCCCATCGTTTAATAAGTTTTGGAGGACTTTAACAATCCCCCCAAGACTAATAACTCCAGGCACCAAATTTTCCACCAATTTAGGCTGGTTGATTGATACTTTATCCAATAATTTTTGCACTTCTTCTTGGCCAACGAGCGTAGAAGCATGCTGTGAAATTATTTGACTTAAATGGGTAGCAATCACAGTCGCCGAATCAACTACCGTATAACCATAGCCTAACGCCATATCGGCATCATTCTTTTCAATCCAAACGGCGTCTAAGCCAAAGGCTGGATCTTTGGTTGGTGTACCAGCAATTTCCCCAAAAACCTGCCCAGGATTTATCGCCAAAGTTTTATCTGGATAAACTTCAGCTTCCCCAAAACTTACCCCCATCATGGTAATGCGGTAAGTGTTTGGCGAAAGATCCAAATTATCACGAATATGCACTGGTGGCACTAAGAACCCTAATTCTTGGGATAGCTTTTTACGTACCCCTTTAACTCTATTTAAAAGTTCCCCTTTTTGGTTGATATCAACTAACGGAATTAAGCGATAACCGACTTCTAGACCTAGCACGTCAACGTTAGCCACATCATCCCATGACAATTCTTTGTTTTCCGCAGCCGGTGCCGGGGTGTCATTAGGATTGCCATCTGCATTAAGTACAGGGTTGGCCACAGCCTTGGCTTCGCGTTTTTTAAGGTAATAAGCCAGTCCCCCTGAAATAGCCGCCAGAATAATAAATGCCATATGTGGCATACCAGGGGTAATCCCCATGATCCCTAGGATGGCCGCTGACACAATCAAAGAGCGCGGATCACGAAACAACTGTCCGATCACCACTTTACCCATGTCTTGTTCTGCATTTTGTCTGGTAACAATAATCGCTGTAGCAACAGACAATAGCAATGACGGGATCTGAGCCACCAGACCGTCACCTACCGTAAGCTTAGTGTAGATATCGGAAGCTTCACCTATTGGTAAATCGTGTTGCGCCACCCCAACAATCATGCCCCCAATTACGTTGATAAACATGATAAGGATACCGGCAATCGCATCCCCTTTAACAAACTTACTAGCACCGTCCATTGACCCATAAAAATCTGCTTCTTGAGTCACTTCAGCACGGCGAGCTTTAGCTTGCTCTTGCGTTATAAGGCCCGCATTCAAATCGGCGTCAATAGACATCTGTTTACCCGGCATCGCATCAAGAGTAAAACGAGCACTCACTTCAGAGATACGGCCAGCACCTTTGGTTACTACCACAAAGTTTATGATCACAAGGATCGAGAAGACAATAAGACCAACAACGAAGTTACCCCCCATAACCACGTTACCAAAAGCTTCGATTACGTGACCTGCCGCGCTCCCGCCCCCATGGCCATGTACTAAAATCACACGAGTTGACGCTACGTTTAACGAAAGACGTAAGATAGTTGCAATCAATAGCACTGACGGAAAAACAGCAAACTCCATTGGTCTTTTAGCGTAGATAGTTACCAAAAGCACAATCATGGAAAGAGTGATATTAAAGGTGAATAAAATATCCAACAAGAAAGGTGGCATCGGTAACATTACCATGCCTAAACATGCGAGCACCAATACTGGCGTCCCTAATGGGAGCGCCGGTAATGACTTTAAGCGAGATAAAATATCTTGTAAGCTCATGTGACTCATTCACCAGTTTAAAAATAAAAAGCTAACACTTACTGTTTACTAGACCTACTTTCACCTTGTTTAGGTAACTTTAGAGACTAGCTATATGCTCAAAAACAACGTTTGGGTTCCCATAAAACCATAAACATAGGATGGTTTGAATAAACTACGCCAACTTGGTTGTGTTACTGCGTTGCCATTTGGCTACTACAGAATTAACTCAGATCCTTGCTAACTTGTTACTGTCCTAGCTTATTACTACCATAGCTTGTAACAGGCCTATCTTAAACCGTCCGCACGAGGAATCATGTTCATCACCCCAACCGCTTAAGTTTAAAACACGGGGATGTTTACTTTTAACTACATAAAAGCCTAAGTTTTTACCATAGCATGAAGCGTTTATGCTTATAAAAGCATGGTTCACAGCTAGCCCCAAACACGCCATAATTATATAAAATATCAAGCCCAGGTTCTCTTTTTTCCCCAAAACCGCTATCTGAAGCATGATCTAGACTACCTAAAACTTGAAAAAATCCCCCAAACTCAAATCTAAGGCCTCAAAATAATAGCGTTTTTTTGTTTTTGAGCTCCAATTTCAATCACAATATTAAAGCCTTAACTCCGCAATTACCGCATTAGTGTAATTACAGCGTTAAGGCCCTCATATTAAAAATTGACGTCGCGCCATGGGTTTTAAACTACGCCTAAAATCAAACGCCACGCCTAAAATTTAGCATCACGATTACCCCCCCAAAACGCTATTAAAAACCTAAGTTACTAGAGTCTAAGTTGTTAAAAACCAACTTGTTTAAGGTTAGCAGCCAAAGTAGCAGCAGATTTTTTAAATTCCGCTAATTCTTCTGCAGAAAGTTCAAGCTTTACAGGATGCGAAACTCCGTTTTGTCCTACTTTAGCCGGCAAACCAATGCACACTCCTTCAATCCCTTCATAAACTCCATCAATCAAAGATGATATTGGCATGATGTAATTTTCATTATCAACAATGGAGCGACAAATTCTACTTACTGCCATACCAATAGCGTAATTAGTAACTCCCTTACGGCTTATAATCTCATAAGCGCTGTTTCTAACCGCCAAGTAAACTTCATTTTTATCTAGATTAAGACCAAATTGCTGGCAATAATCCTCAAGCTGAATACCAGAAACAAATGTTTTACTCCACACAGCAAGTTCAGAATCGCCATGTTCACCTATGATAAAGGCGTGCACATTACGACTATCAACATTTAGTTTTTCACTAAGTACATGCTTAAGACGGGCAGTATCAAGCACCGTGCCTGAACCAAACACTCTATTAGCCGGAAAACCTGACAGTTTTAAGGCGATCGTAGTCAACACATCCACCGGATTAGCCACTACTAACAAGATAGCTTCCGTATTAAATTCAGTAATCGATGGAATGATGCTTTTGAATATAGCAACATTACGCCCAATAAGGTCAAGTCGTGTTTCCCCAGGACGCTGATTAGCCCCTGCGGTAATGATAATTACTCCCGCATCTTTTAAATCGCTATAAGTTCCAGCTTTTACCGTTACCGCCCCAGCAAAAGGTGTGCCTTGAGCAATATCCATTGCTTCACCCTGCGCTTTGGCTTCATTTGAATCTATAAGCACTAATTCAGTAAAAACATTATCATTCATCAAAGTGTAAGCCACCGTAGAACCTACGCTACCGCAACCGATGACCGCACATTTTCTTAGATTTACACTCATATTAGGCCTCTCTTTTAGACTGACAAATAATTGTGAAAACAACTTTCAAATAGTTATCTACCAAACAAGCTATCTGACGATTAAAGCTATAGTACCTAACGTTGAACTTTTTGTTTGTTAAGCAGTTAGCTATTTCAACTTTTAATGTTCAAACTTACAAAATGGCAGTTTGGCAAATTTATAAGTTTGCAAACTTGCAGTCTTATAATCTTGCAAATTTACATTTTTAACCTTTAGCCTGTTTTTAATTTCTACTTTTAGAGTGTACTAGATTTTTGATCCCTTAGGTAATCAAAAATGGAAGTATGCTATGAAGTTAACAGACAAAGACAGAATTAAGATTGCATAACTTATAATTTCAAAGGGAGCTGTGGTTGCAAGCAATTTAATGTGAGTTATTACTACCCCTAGGTCTTACAACTGCTTCATCTTAAACATCTTCTTGAAGAACTAAACCAAAAGCTCTAGTTACCAAGTACCAAACTCAAACCAAGCCGGAAAGGATTTTTCCGGCTTAATTGTCTTAAAGACTGTAAACAGCAAACGAAATTACCATAACACCCCATGTTCTTGGCTTGAAATTCTCTCAATTTGTCCATTTTTATAATGTAATCCATTAAGGATTAAGGGAATTTATTATGAAGGCAAATTGGCTTCCTCTTTCAGCTGCTGTTGCTTTAGCTTTAAGCTCAGTTGCAGCTTCTGCTGTTGATTTTCATGGTTACGCCCGTGCTGGCGCTCAGGCAAGTATGGAAGGTGGTGATGTTTATTGCTCAGGCAATGGTAAGCGTGGTCACAAGGTTGGTCGTCTTGGTGACGAATGTGATACTTATGCTGAACTCATTTTTAACCAGGAAGTTTACAACAAAGCAAACAGCAAGTTTGATCTTCATACCCTTGTAATGTTTGGTACCAAAGAACAAGACTCAATGGTTGACCGCCAGGGTGGTACTTTCCAAAATATTGGTTTTGGTGATGGCGATGCTGTATCAAGCGATGGCGATGGTATTAACCATAATAGTGGCCAAAGAGCTTCTCTTCGTGAACTTTGGTCTGGCTATACCTCTGATTTAGGGTATACAATTTGGGCTGGTAGAAGATACTACCAACGTAAAGATATCCATATTTGGGATTTTTACTACCTTAACAACTCAGGTACAGGTGCTGGTATTGAAAATATCAGTTTAGGCGCTAATATGGGCAACTTAGCATTTGCCGTTATTAAGGGGCAAAATAGTGGTGTTGAGCATGCTAACAATCTAGGTGATGAATGGCGTAATCTTTACAAGCTTGATGCTCGTTGGAATGCAATTCCAGTAGGCTTTGGTACAATTGATGCGTCTGTAATTTACGCTTTGCCTTGGATCTCTGATTACCAAAAGAAGAAAGAAGGTTTTGGTACAAGACTAAAGAGTGCAAATTCAGGGGTTTTAGTAACTTTGGATCATGCTTCTAACATCAATACTGATAATGTTAGTGTAATGAATCATTTCATTGTACAGTACGGCACCAATGGCTTTGGTAACGTAGGTTATTTTGATAATCACGTAGGCGAATATTATTCACCAATGACTGGTAATGAAGGCGTACGTGTTATCGATTGGGGTACCTTAGATGCTGGTAACTTTGGTTTAGGTTACTCTTTCTTCTGGTCACACTTTGATGATGATTATTCAAGCACAGACACATGGGTATTCCCTCGTTCTGGTTGGGAATATGCAGTTACTCTTCGTCCAGAATACAAGTGGACTGAATACACCCGTACTACTTTAGAACTCGGTTACTCACAAGAAAAGTCTGTAAACAATGACCATCACGGTTGGGGTTGGAAGAAGTATGATGCAGAAGATCCTGATATCTACAAGGTAACTCTTGCTCAGCAGTTTACCCCTGGCAAAGGCTTCTGGACTCGTCCAGCAATTCGCTTCTATGTTTCTTACATTGGTGGTGATCAGTTCAGCAACGGTCGTGTAGACAAGCTTAATGACCACAATTACCAGGTTTCTATTGGTACTCAGGTTGAAGCTTGGTGGTAATAGCTTAAGCTAGTATCAAATAAGCAAACAATAGCTTATCAGTATCAGGGAGGTCTAACGACCTCCCTGTTTTGTCCTACTCTTAAAACCCAAACCAACTCTAAATTTACTCAATTTTTGTTCAAATTTATAAACTAATATGGAATCTCTTTTACTATCCTGATTCCTCTGCCTGCGAGCCTACTCGCTTGAAGTGTTTGTAGCTTTAGCATTAGCTTATTTAATGAATCACTTGGGTCAGCAAGATCCGCAAGGATGAGCAATGCCGTCTGACTGAGGAGAGCCTTACGGAAGAAGCAGTGGCTCTGAAGAAGAATCGCTACATCCTTATGTCAAACCGCAGCACTCTTTAGGCTAAGGATGCGCAGACCAGGACACGCGAAACGATCACACGTTCCGGTTCCATCTTCCCAAAAGAAGCGTATGTTCGGAAGGAGGACTACGAGGCAAAGTATGATGAACTCATCATCTAGAACAGGCTGCTGTTCACGCTTGATCTTGTAAAGGCGTGGCTGTCCCTTGCCTAGCCCCGTACCGACGAAGCCCTGATGGCGGATGATATCACCTGGATCATGATAACCTACACAGCATCCGAGAACAGTCACCTTCGGTGGTTCGGCAGGCTTCTTGGCAATCACTTTGAGGGCATCATAGCCCATGCAACTTACGAAATCTCCTCCGGCAGGATGGAGGGAATTAACAATAAGATCAAGGTCTAACGGCTGCAGGCTTACTGTCTTCCGGATGATGATTATTTCTTCCTCAGACTATTTGACGCCAGCAACAAGGACTACGCCCGTAACCCGCTATCCCATAAGATTTGTGATTGAGGCTTTTTAACCTTTAGCCTGTTTTTAATTTCCACATTTGTGAATTTTTACTTTTAACTAGTTAAATTCATGGCCTTTAAAGCATAAACCTTTAGGGGCTTAGTTTTTTTTAACTACCAAACATTTTGGTTAAAAGCCTAGTCTTCACCTTTGGCCCCACTCGACAAACTTTTAATGTCATACTGAGCTCTAACGAATAGGTCCGATAGAGTATGTAAAAATTATGAGACTTACTTGTCTTTAAAACAGGCATCTAATCGGCATATAGCTTTTAAAAGAGCCTTATGTCGTTCCATATCATCATGGTAAAACTCATAAGCGTATGGAAAAACCGCAAGTCCTTTAGGTAGAGATTCACCTTTAGAAATAAGATCGTTGAATCTAAAAATAAGCACAAACTGTAACCATTCATGTAATTCCATGGTATCCATAAAAAACGGCGTAGTACTATTAAAGGCCTCTATAGCCGGCGGATTGGAACGCCAATAATCTAAGGCTTTAAGTTCAGATTCAATAGATGCTAAAGCTTCTGCTACAGCTTGAATTTGTGCTTTATCTTCAATGTAATTCATATGCATTCTTTGGTTATGTTATTTTTTCCGGACCTTGATTAGAATACTCATACCACCACCTTGGTTCTTTTAGACTTAAAGTAAATTTATCTATGCCGATAAATTCATATAGGATATAAAGCTCTAGCTATAAATCTATAAACTCTAAAGCTTTCAGTTTAGAACCAAAGTAAATCTATAAGACTATAGGTATTTTTTACATTAAACTGCCTTTGACGCAGAGTAAAACTTTTACGCGGGGCAAAATACTCACTTAATATATGTCACCTTACCTATAGCTTTTACGAATCTTCTAATCTCGCTACGACTTCATTATATGTATTTTTACACGAGTTTGTTAAGATGCTTCTTTGAACGTGTAAAATAGCAGTCATAATCCTTAATAGTTCGTGCCTCAGCTGACTTATTATAATTGCTAGATATTGAAACCTTGATATTCAATTGGTGCTTATTAGTTATCAATTATCATGTTCATGGTTTTAAAACAATGTCACGACCTCTGAACATTTGGTAAGCTAAAAACTTACCCCTAGGAACCACACTTTATGCCACAACAAGATATCAGCCTCGTTATCGCCGCTTGCGATCAAATTTTTTCATCCGGACGAAAACCTTCAACTGCTACAATAAGACACACTCTACCGGCAGGTTTTCCATTCCCTGTTATTATCAATGGCTTAAAATTTTGGGAAACTCAACAAAAGAAAAAAGAACGACTTAATGCCAACGAAAAGCAAAATTCTAGTCATTTACCGGACCAATTAAATAACGACCACAATAACCAAGAGTCCAACCAAAACGATAACGCTTCCACTGAAAACGAAGGTTTTAAATCTTTAATGGATTCATTAAGTGCGGAAGGTGGACATACCTCTATTACAGATATTTCTTCACAATTAACCACTCAAGCATCCGATCCTCACGTAGATAATACTTTAAGCCAATCTTCCGAACTTGCTTACTCTACAGTTCCTCAAGAAACATTGACTCCTCGTAACTCAAAAAAAACTAAAAGCAAGTACCCACAAAATCACCAAGAATCTAAACTTGCTTCTCAATCCCATCTTTCAGATGAAAAGTTCTTGCAGCTACCGATCACAGAACAACTGCTTCATCTTAAACATCTTCTTGAAGAACTAAACCAAAAGCTCTAGTTACCAAGTACCAAACTCAAACCAAGCCGAAAAGGATTTTTTCGGCTTAATTGTCTTAAAGACTGTAAACAGCAAACGAAATTACCATAACGCCCCGTGCTCTTGTCTAGAAATTCTCTCAATTTGTCCATTTTTATAATGTAATCCATTAAGGATTAAGGGAA
>UQCV01000008.1 GCA_900539665.1 uncultured Succinivibrionaceae bacterium
GATTCTGCGCCAATTTGTTCAGTTGCTTCCGCCTTTAGAATCTGATCTAACACTGCGTTTAACAGCTGCGCTACTCCCGTATCTCCTTGGCATAATAATAGATCTTTAACTTTGTCTAGTTCTAGTGTAAGATTAGCTTGTTGGGCCATTTCCCTTTCCTTATATAAATATGAATGTTGGTAATTAATATTTTACAAGGTTTACTGGGGCGTGGCCCAATTTTTTAAATTTACACCAATTATATGGACTCAATCTTTCCATTCCCCATCAAATAACAAAAAAAAGAGAGCAGTCCGAAGACTGACTCCCTTTCATTAACGTTATGAAGAATTGAATTCTTAAAAGAAACTTTTATTACTTAGCTTCAACAACGAGCTGCTTAACGCCCTGGAACTTAACTTCTACACGACGATCTGGAGCCAAGCAATCGATTAACTTCTGCTTGCCCTTAACACCGTTACATGAAGTACCAGTTACAGGAGTAGATTCACCGAAACCTTCAGCAGAAATATTATCCTTAGAAATACCATCGTTGATAAATTCATCAACTACAGCCTGAGCACGAGCCTGAGAAAGCTTTTGGTTGTAGCTTTCTGAACCAAGACGGTCAGTATGGCCTTCAACCTTGATCTGTACGTTCTGGAGGTTGTTAGACTTAATTTCATCAGCAACCTTAGCTACATTAGCCTTGCCAGCTGCTGAAAGTTCAGTCTTGTTAAAACCGAAAAGTGCAGTTGCATCAAGGGTAACTTGTTTGTTTACAACTTCAGTCTTTGGTTCTTCAACTACTGGAGCTGGAGCTGGAGCTGGAGCTGGAGCTACAACAGGGGTTGCACCGCCGAACTTATATTCAACGCCTACAGAGAAGTTGTTAAGATCTGGAGCATAACCGAAGTCATCTTTTTCAGCAATCTTGTGAGCAAATTCGTATTCAGCACGAACTAAAACATCACCAAATGCAACACGAACACCGGCACCTAAAAGTGGAGCTACACCAGAAGCGGTGTGACCAAAAGCGTCATCATCAACGTTTGCATAGAGACCACCGAGCTTGAAGAAGATATCATCGGTGTCGTTAAGAGGAATAGATGGAACGAGAGCAAGTTCAGCCCCGTGAACCTTATAGTGACCTAATTTAGTGCCATTGTAAGAACCAGCGTTCTTGAAATCACCATAATAGCCGTAACCAACTTCTGCCCCAAGGAAAGAGAAGAAATTGTAACCAGCGTAAGCACCATATGACCAATCATTTCTTTCAGAAGCCCATACGCTATCAACGTGATGAGAAGAAGGGGTTTCAGTGTGTGACCAGCCTGCCTTTAAACCAACATAACCAGTTTCAGCTTCTGCGGCAACAGCAGTATTTACAAGAGCAAGAGCACTAGTTAAAGCAATAGTTAATAGAGTCTTTTTCATAATATTTTCTTCTTAAATTGTTACTCAACAATTGTTGAAATCTTAGATTGAACATTTTTTGTGGCTTCTCTTTTTTTCATAGCTTTTAATCTTGAGCGCTATATTTACTTGGGCCACTTTTAAAGTACCATCTCATATCTGTCGTCAAACAAACCTTAATTAGTTTGGTTTATATTCCAACGACTACATTTTGATTATAATGTGCTTTTGATCAAAAATCAAACATGATTATCATATGCTTTAATCATATTATTTTATACGTTACACACCTTTTTATATAAGTTTTCTTTCCAATTTAAGGTTATATAAAACTAGAACTCAAAAGGCTAGACGTGAGGTATCTTTTCGATAATCTCAAGCTACTGTTTTTTTAAAAGCTTAACGTCATTTAGTACTAAATCGATAATTCGTTCAAGTTCTCTTTCTAGGATGTTACTGTAGCCGTTTCTATAAGTTCTAAAATAACCATCTAACACGGAATAAATATGCATTGCGGCAAAGTTTACATCCAAATCAGCAGGTAACTCCCCACTACGGACACAGGCATTTAAAAAAGAAGCAATTTTTTCAATGAACTTAACGCCCTGTTCACGAATCATGGTTTTTATACGATTTGATGCCGTAGCACTGATGGAAATTGAATCCATCATTTGAAACAATACCATTTTTTGTTTATTGTTAAGCAATTCACGAAAGTCTAGCAACCAACTTCTAAACTGAAGCAACGGCGAGCTTTGATTTATTTCTATTTTTCTAAAATTTTCATAATAATTTTCTTCACTCTTTGATAGATACTTTAAAAGCTCCATAAAAAGCTCATCTTTATTTTCAAAGTGCCAATAAACCGCCCCACGAGTCACCCCAGCTGCGACCGCAATATCGCTCAAGTTTGTTTTATCAAAACCGTATTTACTAAAAAGCTCAAAAGACGATAGTAGTAACTTTTCGCGTGTTTTCCACGCCTCTTCTCTTGTTTTACGCACCATTATTTTCCTCCATAGCCACGGCATATACATCCAAGATCCGTTTTTTTGTATTTTAATATAAATTTTTACATACATTCATTATTGTATGTATATTATAATATCATTTTGTAAAATACCATAATTCATTTTTATACGGAGTTTCATTATGCTACTGAAACAAAACCCGCTCTGCCTTGCAACAGCCGGCTTAATAACCGTAGCTCTATCATTGACAGCGTGTGGTGATAACGAAGCAGCCAAAGGCCCACAAGGTGGTTTTGCTATGCCTGTTGACATCCAAGAAGTTAAAACCATGGATGTCCCTGTTTATTCATCTCTTTCTGGCCGTACTTCAGCCATTCGTACCGCTGAAGTTAGACCTCAGGTTTCTGGTGTTATCATCAAGAGACTTTTTACTGAAGGCGCTATTGTAAATAAAGGCGACCAGCTTTATCAGATCGATCCTGCATTGTATGAAGCTCAATTAGACAGCGCTAAAGCTGAACTTGCTCGACAACAGGCCAACTTAAATACCGCCCAATTGCGTTACGATAGATACGCCAAGCTCATTAAAACCAAAGCTATTAGCGAACAGGATTTTGATGACGCTCAGGCTACTTACCGCTCCGCTGAAGCCGCTGTTTTAGTTGCCAAAGCTAATGTTAAAACTGCCCAAATCAACCTTAACTATACTAAGGTTTACGCCCCTATTTCCGGTACCATTGGCCGTTCTAACGTTACTGAAGGTGCTTTAGTCACCGCATCTCAGGCTCAAGCTTTAGCTACCATCACCCAATTGGATCCAATTTATGCAGATTTACCACAGTCTGTTGCTGACCATATTGCTTTAGTTGCCAATATCAAGAATGGTTCCTTTGATCCGAACAAAAATGGTAACCAAGTTGAAATCTTATTCGACAATGGCCAAGTTTACGAACAAAAAGGTAGCTTAGAATTTTCTGAAGTAATGGTTGATGAAAGCACCGGTTCTATCAACGTTCGCGTTAAGATCCCTAACCCAGATAACATGCTTTTACCAGGCATGTACGTGCGTGCTAACATCAATGAAGGTGTGCAGAAGAACGCTTTACTCGTTCCTCAAGAAGCTGTTATGCGTCTAACCAACGGTAAATCCATTGTTTACGTTGTAAATGGTCAGAATACCGTGGAACAGCGTGTAATTGACTACAACAGTGAAATTAATGGTAACTACATCATTAAGAGTGGGATAAAACTTGGTGACAAGATCATTACCAGCAATCTTCAAAAAATTGGTCCAGGTGCTCCTGTAACTCCTATTGCCCCTGAAACCAAGAAATAACCAATCTGGAACATTTTAATATTACAGAAGGTATTAGTTAAAAATGGCTCGTTTTTTTATAGACCGTCCTATTTTTGCATGGGTTATTGCAATAGTAATCATGCTTGCCGGTCTTTTGGCGTTAAATACGCTACCGATATCAATGTATCCGACCATTGCACCTCCATCTATATCCATTTCGGCTTCATATCCAGGTGCTAATGCGGAAACTGTAGAAAATACCATTACCAAGATCATCGAACAAAACATGATCGGGTTAGATGGTTATATGTACATGAGTTCAACTTCTGACTCTTATGGTCAGGCACAGATTGAAATCACATTCCAACCAGGGACTAACCCAGATATTGCACAGGTACAGGTTCAAAACAAACTTCAGCAATGCCAATCTCAGTTGCCAGCAGTTGTACAACAAAATGGTATTGACGTTAAGAAGAGTACTAACAGCTTCCTTATGGTTGTAGGCTTACTCTCTTCAAACCCAGAAGTTACAGAAACCGACCTTACCGACTACGCTGTTGCTAATATGAAAGAACCTTTAAGTCGTATTGAAGGTGTTGGTGACATTACCGTGTTCGGTTCTGAATACGCAATGCGTATTTGGTTAAACCCTGACAAACTTAATAACTACTCATTGACTGTACCAGAAGTTTTGGCGGCTATTAAGACTCAAAACGCACAGGTGACATTTGGTTCTTTAGGTGGTGCACCAGCAGCTACTGGACAAAAATACACCTACACCATTTCTGGGCAGGCTCGTTTAACAAATACTGATGAATTCAAAAACATCATTGTTAAGATGAACCAAGATGGCTCAAGTGTTTTACTCGGTGATGTAGCTCGTATTGAGTTAGGTAGTGAACAGTACCAATTCGGGGCTAAATTTAATGGTAGAGAAACTACTGGTATTGCTATTAAGCTTGCAACAGGTGCTAACGCACTTGGCACTGCTGATCGTATCGTTAAAAGCGTAAGCGAAATGTCTCAATACTTCCCTAAAGGGGTTAGTGCAGTTTACCCATTTGATACCACTCCATTTATCAGAATCTCCATCAATGAAGTAGCACACACTCTCTTTGAAGCTATCATATTAGTATTCATCGTAATGTATATCTTCTTACAGAACGTGCGCGCCACCCTCATTCCAACCATTGCCGTTCCTGTGGTACTTCTTGGTACCTTTGGGATTATGGAACTTTGTGGCTTCTCCATAAATACTCTTACCATGTTTGGTTTGGTCCTTGCGATAGGCTTGTTGGTGGACGATGCCATAGTGGTGGTAGAAAACGTAGAACGTATTATGTCTACCGAAAATCTATCACCCAAAGAAGCGACCAAAAAGTCCATGGATCAGATTACCGGCGCTCTTATTGGGATCGCGTTAGTGCTCTCTGCGGTGTTTATTCCAATGGCCTTCTTTGGTGGTTCAACCGGTGTTATTTACCGTCAGTTCTCTATTACTATCGTTTCAGCAATGATTCTTTCTGTAATTGTGGCTCTGACCTTAACTCCTGCTCTTTGTGCTACCTTGTTACAACCAGGCAATTACCGTAATACTAACTATCGTGGCCTTCTTGGTGTTTTCCTTAAACTAAAAGATGTTATTGCGACATTTATCGGTCAACACATAACCGCTCATTTCTTTAAGGTATTCAATGCTTCTTTTAAGTACTGTACTGAAAAGTATGTATCTTTTGTAAAGCACGTTGTTAAGTCTATTCCTGTATATATCCTTGGTTACTTTGGCATTTGTGCCATTATGGCATTCATGTTCGTACGTTTACCTTCTTCATTTGTTCCTGAAGAAGACCAAGGCGTGCTCATGGCTATGGTTCAATTGCCATCAGGTTCTACCATTGAAAGAACAAGAGTTGCCCTCAACAAACTTGAACACTACATGCTTACAGAAGAAAAAGACACTGTTGAATCTGTAATGACTGTAGTAGGCTTCTCATTCTCTGGTTCTGGGCAAAACGCAGGTATGGCGTTTATTAAGCTCAAAGACTGGTCAGAACGTAGAGCCCCTGGCATGCATGCTAAAGATATCGTACAACGTGCCTACCCTAAACTAATGGGCATTCGTGACGGTATCGTTATGGCCTTCAACCTTCCTGCTATCCCAGAACTTGGGACTGCTGCAGGTTTTGATATGTATATCCAAGACCAATCAAACCTCGGTCACGAGAAGTTGATGGAAACTAAAGGCAAGATCATGGGGCTTGCAACCAAGCCTGAAAACGCTGAAATCTTAACTCGTGTTCGTCCAAACGGTATGGATGATACTCCAATGCTCGACATCAGCATCGACTATAAAAAAGCAATGTCACAAGGTTTAAGTATTGATAATATCAACACCACCCTTTCTACTGCTTTCGGTTCTGCTTATGTTGACGACTTTATGGATCGTAACCGTATTAAGAAGATTTTCGTACAAGCTGAAGCAGATGCTCGTATGACTGAGACTGATTTTAACAAGTGGTACGTTAAGAACAACAAAGGCGAACTCGTTCCATTCTCAGCTTACGCTAAATCTTCTTGGACCAATGGTTCACCAAGACTCGAACGTTTCAACGGTGTGCCTTCAATTCAGTTTAACGGTGAAGCAGTTCCTGGTAAATCTACCGGTCAAGCTATGGATAAAATGGAAGAAATCGTTAAAGAACTTAATGCCTCTAATAACGATGGCTCTCAATATACTATTGCTTGGCATGGTATTTCTTTCCAAGAAAAGCTCTCTGGCGACCAAGCAATGTCATTGTATGCTATCTCATTGCTCTTCGTATTCCTATGCTTAGCAGCGTTATACGAAAGCTGGAGTATTCCATTCTCTGTAATGTTGGTTGTACCTCTTGGGGTTGTTGGGGCTGTTGGCGCCGCTTACTTAACTCAAGTTTTCCCAGCCTTGTTCCCATGGACCAGTCCTCTAGAAAACGACGTTTACTTCCAAGTAGGTCTTTTAACCACAGTTGGTCTTTCTGCTAAGAATGCAATCCTCATTGTAGAATTCGCTAAAGAGCTTTATGACCAAGGTCGTGGTTTAACTAATTCCGTTGTAGAAGCTGCTAGGATAAGACTTCGTCCTATTTTGATGACCTCTTTATGCTTCATTCTCGGTGTTGTTCCTCTTGCCTTAAGTACAGGCGCAGGGGCAGCTGGCCGTAACGAAATTGGTATCTGCGTAATTGGTGGGATGCTCAGTGCTACTGTGCTTGCTATCTTCTATGTACCTGTATTCTTCGTACTTGTAATGAGATACTTCACAAAGTATATCCCTACAGCAGAAAAGCAGGCTAATAGCGTTAAACCAGCTTAAACAGATTTAGACTTTAAAGTTTAAACTCAAATCCCCTTTTAAAAAAGGGGATTTTTTTACCATGAAATTTAGTTGAATCTAATGTGGAAATTTAACGGAGGTTTAAGAGACTTTTCTTCTATTGAGTCTACGTTTTTAAGCGGGAATTTTTAGGGGTTTTTTACGTTTTAACAATAAATAGAAAGCTCATTTTTAAACGTTTTAAACCCTCATTTCAATTTAAATCTCCTTGACTTTTGTATCGGAAAATTTAAAATGTAGCACTACTATTTATGTTCCTGTAGCTCAGTTTGGATAGAGTACCGCCCTCCGAAGGCGATGGTCGCGGGTTCGACTCCCGTCGGGAACACCACGATTTATTTGATAAAATTCATTTAACACTTAATGCGAATGTGGCGGAATTGGTAGACGCGCTAGGTTCAGGTCTTAGTGTCTTTGACGTGAGGGTTCGAGTCCCTCCATTCGCACCAACATGAACTCCTTTATAAGTTCCCCACATAGTTACACTTTCTTTAGTTCCTCTCTTAACTTTGAATTAAGTAACATGTTCTTGAGCTCTAACCATGTCTCTTTGACTACAAGGCTTTGGAAACCAAGCCATGTGATAATAAGTTCTTTTTTAGCGCAATGGTACTTTTAGGATTTTTGAAATAGTTTATCAAGCATAGCCATAGCCGAAGCTGCCGCTGCCTTCTTTTCATCTTCAGTAGACGGTTTGGTAATATCTTTCCAATCAAGATCCTCAGCAGGCAACTCATTTAAAAAACGACTTGGCTCAACAGCTTGTTTTCCTGTTTCGCGACTTCTGCGTTCTCGACATAGCAAAAATGTAAGCTCACTCTTTGCTCTAGTAATACCAACATAGGCTAAACGCCGTTCTTCGTCTATATCGCCCGCATCAATGCTATTACGATGAGGTAACAAACCTTCTTCCATTCCAATAATATAAACGTATGGAAATTCTAAGCCTTTTGATGAGTGCAACGTCATGAGCTGTACTTCATCTAATTCAAAATCCTGTTCGTTACGATCCAATAATTCTCGCAACGACATCTTCTGAACTGCCATTGAAAAATCAAGTTCATAGTCTTCTCTTAAGGTGCGCCCTACCCATTCAAGCAAGGTTTTTACATGGCTCATTTTGATTTCGGCAACTTTTTCACTGCTAGAATCATCCTTAAGCCAACGTTCATAGCCGACTAACTCAGGAATACGCCTTAGCATTTCATCACTAGTATCATCTGCTAAGAGCCCCTTAATATGTAATATCAATTGGCCAAATTCATAAAATAATGCAGATTCCTTCGGCTTTAACTCATGTAGCATTCTCATATCCGTACATGCATCAAGCAAAGACAATTGGTATTTATCGGCAAACTCTGTTAAATGTAAGATAGAAGCCGGGCCTATTTCACGCCGAGGAACGTTTATAATGCGCAAAAAAGCTTTGTTATCTTCGCTACTAGCAATAATGCGCAGATAACACATAAAATCCTTTACTTCCGCTTGGGCAAAAAAGCTTTGCCCCCCAACTATACGGTATGGAATATTGCTTTCTTGTAACGATTTTTCAATTTCTTGAGATTGAAAATTACCGCGATATAAAATGGCATAGTCATGATAATTAGCCCCATGTACATACCTGTGTGCCATAAGGTCTGCAACTAACTTACGCCCTTCATTTTCCACCTTGGGTACTTCTATTACTCGAATCTTGTCCCCATAATCTAGTTCGGAATATAATTTTTTAACAAATTCGTGTTGATTGTTCCCTATAAGCTTGTTGGCACAATGTAATATTCTGCCTTTTGAACGGTAATTTTGTTCTAGCATAATTACTTTTAACCGTGGAAAATCTACCCGCAATAACGGAATGTTTTGCGGACGGGCTCCACGCCAAGAGTATATAGATTGGTCATCGTCACCAACCACAGTAAAATTCTCATGGACGGCTACAAGTAGTTTTACTAGTTCATATTGGGATTCATTGGTATCCTGATACTCATCAACTAGCATGTATTGAATTTTAGTCCGCCAGCGATTAAGAGCCACTTCAGAGTTACGAAAGAGCTTGACCGGCAAAAAGATAAGATCATCAAAATCAATTGCATTATATGAACGCAAACAAGCTTCATATTCTTTATAGATCATACCTGCTAAAGGCGCATCTTCAAATTCTGCGTTTAAAATATCATCAGGCTGGCGCAAATCGTTTTTAAATTGCGAAATTCTAAAACACCATTCTAGAGTCTTATCTTTAATACTCTCACTTGGCAAATCACCCCATAGACGTTGCAAAATTTCCTTCATAACACTATGTTGATCGTATTCGTCAAACAAGGTAAAGCCAGTTCTCAACCCAAGATTACGGTATTCACTGCGTACAATTTCAAGCCCTAGTGAGTGAAAAGTCGAAACCCTTAGCCCCTTCATTTGCGTTGGCGCCAACATCTGAGAAATTCGTTCTTTCATTTCTTTGGCCGCTTTATTAGTAAAGGTAACAGCGCAAACATTTGTAGCTGGGTAACCACAGTCATTTATAAGATGAACTATCTTTTCTGTTATTACTCTAGTTTTGCCAGAGCCTGCTCCGGCTATGACAAGACAAGGGCCAGAAATATAACTTACCGCTTCCTTTTGTTTTTCGTTTAGCAAAAAAGCCATTAAACCAATTCCTCAGATGATAAGTAACTTTCTGAAGCTTCTCCATTAGGCCCGATAAACTTCATTTTGATCGCCATGGATTCGTATGGATTATCTTCATCTTGATTATCTGCTTGAGCTAGTTGAATTGTGGAGCAACAAAACTCATCCAAACTTCTTGTTTTAAGGCCCGAATCGAACACAATAACTACAACATTATATGAACGTAACCCTGCACATAATTCCCGCATCAATTCAAATAAATAACTCGAAGTTCTGCCGGAAGCATTTAAAATCAAACAGCACTTCTTTTGCATTTTTATTCTTTGGCTGAGCAAGCATTTTAAAATCAGAGCAGCATCATAAGAGGCGTCTGCACCTAATTCATAAAGAGAGATTTTTGATAGTCTAGAGCTGTAACCACTACCATACAATTTAATTCTATCGCTCATCAACATCCCAAAAATTTGCCAATCTCCAGTAGATGAACAATAAATAAAGCGATTTTCTGTCGCTAAAAGCCAATGCGCTAGCAAACTACGTCTTAAACAAGCTGGAGCGACAACTCCATAAACCGCAGGCTCAAGCTCAAGTTCCGTAAACTGTTCGCGGTCAATATTTTTGGCAACATTTCGATTTAATTGTAATTGTTTAGTATGAGGCTTTAAAATTTCATCCAGCTCAGAAAGACGTTTTCTAAACTTATCGCTTCCTCGTTGAATAAACTCTCTCACTGAACCATACGGAAAAGATAGATCTAAAAGTGAAGCATTAATGCCCTTATTCACCAAATATTCACATATATTGTTGTTAAGATCAGGATCCTCATCTTCTGTGCTACTAATTAAATACACTCGTTCTAAGTTGTGTTTTTGTAAACAAAGTTCTAGTTCACCAATAGCTGACATATTAGCTAACGTGTAAGCTGAATACCCATTCGCTAACAAAATTAACGTATCGAACTCGTTTTGGTTAATAAAAACCGTTTGCCCACCTGCAACAATATCCCCAAAAATATGATTGCTACCCACAACATAACGCTCTAAGTCACTGTTAGAATCGATGTCTAAGGCTACATAAGCGTCTGGAGCTACAGGAATAATAATCGCGGGCCCATTGTTACCATTAGGTTTTTGAAAATCAGGATCATAACCTATATTGTAGAGTGCTGCCAACTCAGGTTTTAATTCCATCCGTCTCAAGTAACTAGTGTCATTTACCCTAATTGCACATTCATCAAAATAAACACTAAGCTGGCCCCCAACTTTATTTTTAGCCGGGGCGTTAGGGACTATAATTGAGACAGGAGAGTTGGGTTTTAAAGCACTTCGTTTTTTAATGTCTTCTACATCGCACCATTGACCAAGGTTACAATCAAACGTCACTGCAAACAATTCACAAGCTTTGGCAAAACAAAGATCGCCATCATTTAAATTAAAATCTTTTGCAATCAAAGACCATAAATCATACGTGCAACCACATGCGCAACAATGCACTTCGTGCTTTTGAGCGTCGTAATACATTGAAGACGAAACATCGTTATGATTGGGATTTAGACACTTAAAATACCCACTACTAACATTTATGTTTCTCATAGCCAAATATTGAGGCAGTTTGGTACTCAAATATCTTAATAAATCAGCTTTGGTTGCATAATACATAGTTATTTCTTCCGCAATTGATCTACAGCCCACGCTGCTAATCCAAGTCCAACCGTTGCAGTCACACACATACCAGCCCCAAAAGCCGGTACGTCATCTTGTTCCTTGTTAGACATTACAACCTGTTGAGCACATGACACGACAGGGAGACCTATTTTTTTGCCATTTTTTCCTAAGTTATACTCACGTTTTAAAGTATCACGCAATCTTTTAAGCAAACGATCGTGAGTTGCTTCCGTTAAATCACAAAGATGAACTAATCTTGGATCTGTTTTACCACCAGAACCACCGGCTGAAATTAGTTTTTTCTTTTGTCTACAAGCAAAATTTGCAATAGCAGCCTTAACCGGTAAATCATCTATGGCATCAATAAAAATATCTGCATCCCATGGGATAACTGCTTCAAAGTTATCCACAGTCAATCTTGTAGTGATGACCTCAACTTGAACAAAAGGATTAATATCCCTCAATCGATCCGCTAGAGCCCCGGCTTTTAATTTACCCATATTAGATTCTAACGCTGGGTTTTGCCGGTTCACATTTGATTCTTCTACGACATCGTTATCAATCAGAGTGATATGACCAATGGCCGTTCTAGCAATCGCTTCAACCGCCCAAGAACCAACCCCACCGCAACCGTAAATACAAACATGGCTTTGTATAAACTTATTAAAATCAAGATCTCCATAGAGAGCTCTAATACCTCTAAAGCGATGGTTTAAAGCTGTAATATTTGTTGCAGTGTTCATGTCTTGTAACCTTTTTTTTTATTCAGTTAACAATTATATAAAATCTTTGTGTGCTCAACCGAGGGATTGTCTAAAATAATAGACAAGAATAAGTTTTAAAACCCATTCAAATCATACCACTAAATATTTTTGGAGTTACGCCAAATGAGCCAAGAGCTAAATTTCATATTAAAAAAGCTGGCAGCCGAACTTAAGACCGACGAACTCTCCATACCAAGTTTGCCAGAGCTAGTTAATCAATTAAGCCGCCAAATTGGTAACCCAAATTTATCTGTTAAAGAATTAGCTAACATTATTTGTTCCGATACAGGTATTACTAGCCAAATTATTAGAACAGCGCAAACGTTACGTTATTCAAACCCAGGAACTACAGTCACATCCATTCCGAACGCCATTAGTAGAATTGGGATAACTAGTAGTATAAATTTAGCACTAGCCTTGGCCCTAGAGCAGAATTTTAACTTTAAAATTCCTTTAATCAAAAAACTGTGTCGCCAAATAGTACAGCAAAATAATGAAATAGCATTGGCTTCACTTGGAGTCTGCACAGCCAAGTATATGCATATTCCACCTCTTACTTTTGATTACGTAGTGCTAGCAAGTTCCCTTTTAAATATTGGGTATCTGCCATTTTTGTTTGAACTTGAATCTTTTTGTTCCAATCGAGCAAACCGAACTGTTTTAACGCTAACCGAGCAACAAATAAGAGAAAAATGCGAAGGTATACAATACCCTTTAGCAGTGGCAATTCTACGACATTGGAAATTTGATGAGTCTTTTGAATGCGCAATCAAACTAGAAGAAGATAGAACTTACGAATTCTATGTTAATAGTCTTACGTACGGCAAAATGTACCTTGATTACCAAAAATCACAAGGTAAGACAATTTATCCCCCCGAGTCACTAACCGAAGTTATAGCTCATAAATTTACACAAGAAGAACTTGAGCCTATTCAAAACTGGTTAAATGACAATGGGCTTATCTACTAAATTTAACTAGCGTTTGTTATCCATAGACTTTAAGTAATCAGCATGAACCTTAAGCACCATTTTACGAATTGGTGCTGGTTTTTCAAAGGCACAAAGTGGTTGATGCAATTCTAACGGAGCAAATACAGCAAAATCACCTTCCTTTAGGGCCACATAGCAAGCGCCAGCAGGGCAAGACTGCAAAAAGCCTAAATCACGACTTTCATCAAACGGCACACAAACATCATTTTGGTCTAAAAACGTATTTCTATAACCAATTTTTTCAGCACCCTTTAAAATTACATGAACATCAAGATAATCATGGTGATATTCAAACTTTCGATTTGCTTCGACTTCCGTAGTACCTACATCAAAATTTGCATAAACTAACCCTTCAACCAAATCAACGCGACCAGTGTTGCTGCCATTATCATGGGCAAGAGCTTGTCTAATTAAATCGTATAAAGGTAACAACCCATAACTATTTAATACGGTTGCATTTTTCAAAGATCCACAAATCATAAAGTACAGTCCTTTTTAACTAGGCTTTACTAAGCCCGTGTATGCGTAACCACAATTGATTCTTCCGGCTACGAGCTAACCTTAATTCCCATATTCTAGAACGCCAACGAAAATACATACTTAGCCCTCTAGTCCATTCATCAACACAAAACGCAATCCATATTCCTATTAACCCCATTCCCATATAAATACCAAGGAAATAGCCAAGAGGTACAGAAATCCCCCACATTGAAATAATTGCCATCATCATAGGGAACTTTGCATCTCCTGTGGCACGTAATGCGTTAATGACAATTATATTAAATATTCTGCCAGGCTCCATGATAATTGAGAGTAAAAACAAATTCATGGCCAGTTTTTCTACTTCAGGGTTATCGGTAAAGATATGCAATAACGGACGCCCAAAGACAAAGGCATTACCAACAGAAATTAGAATTGCAATCACAAAACCAATTTTTAAACTTTTTAATAATCTTAAGTAAACCTTATGTAATTTTAAAGCTCCAACATAGTGACCTATAATTATTTCGGTCCCCATGGCTATAGCTTGAGCAAAAATTAAGATAAAGATACAAATTTGAAAGTATATACCGTGCGTGGCTAAAGGAATTTCCCCCATACTTGCCACGAAAGAGGTACAGAGCATAAATTGCAAATGCCAAGCTAAATTTTCACCAGCCCCTGGAAGGCCAATGCCTAACATACGTCTTAATACCCCGGCATGATGTCTAAACAAAGCTTTAATTTTTAAGTGTAAGCCTGTTCGTTTAATCATGATTAAAAATAGAACTACAAGTCCTATCACGCGCCCAATAACAGTACTGATAGCAACCCCAGAAACCCCCATTTTTGGTACTCCCATAAAACCAAATAATAAGAGCAAATTGCCACCTACTGTAACAAGGTTCATCAATAAAGAAACCTTCATGGAGTCTTTGGTAAAACCATAAGCACGTAAAATAGAGGCAATTACAATTAATAGAGCTTCAGGCAGCAAAGCTAGGGTGATAATTAAGAGATAATTACGACTATCATGTCTAAGAGCATCAGGTATTTGCATTATATCAAGTATGGTGGAATTAAATATCAAAATACCCAAACATACTAATAAAGCGACAATAAGGTTAACCCCAATGCCTGCATGCATAACTTGCGATACGTCTTTTGGACGCCCTGCGCCAAGCATTTGAGCGACAACTACACAAGTGCCAATCCCAATAAAATTAAAGATAATCATGCTTAGCTCAAAAACCTGATTACCGACAGTAAGTTCAGCCACGGTATCAAGAGATACCTTGCCCACTAAATATAAATTTAGAGCCAAAGTTAAGGTATGTAGCATTAGATCTATAAACAAGGGCCAAGTTAAGGCAAATAATGAAAACCCATTTTCTGCCCTTTTTTCTGTCTTACGCCCTAATATTTTTAACATAAAACCTCCCTTATCCATCTGTATAAACAGTCAAAAAATGGCTGATTTTTCTATGCGTAATATATACGAAAAGACGCACATTCAATTACGGACATGCGTCTTTTTCACAACCAATTATGTTTATAGGTCTAGTTACACAATCTGTTACATCTGTTTTTGTAACGTTACAAGTTAAAGCCCTGTATCATGAATAAAACAGTCTTCTAACATCGACCACTTATAGTAATAACTATCAGGAGTTTCAGGGAAACAGCCGTTACGGAATTTTACATCCTTGCCATTAACCATCATTTTAAGCACTAACTCCCCGTCACCATTTCTATACACATCTAAAACAATCATGGTATTTAATGGCACGATTTGGGATAAATCAAAGCTACCTTCTCCTGTTAAAGTAATAAGGTCTTTAGGCTTAAGACTTGGACTAAGATTATCTGACATGAAGAAGCTTAAAATGTTTAAGGCTGCGCGGTAATCAGTGAAATACAATTTACCAGCATCTTCCATACTTTTGCCACCAGCTTCCACTAAACGTGACATTTCGGTAGCCAAATCTTCTTCGAACTTTTTCCCCGCTTCCTTACTTATTTTTTGGTTATTAAACCCAGGGCCATATTTGTAGAAAGTTTCCGCCCCTTCAATTGAAGCAAAGAAATTGCGTTCACTTTCACGCATAATTGATTCATTAAAGAAAGCTTTCACCGTTTCTGCCAAGGCCGGATCATAACTTGGGAAAATACGGTAGAAATGATACAAGCCTAAAACTATATCTTTACCTTCTAATTTGATGCGTTGAGCTTGATCAATTAACCCAATATGAGAAACTTCATCCAATAATTTCTTTTTGAAAATACGAGGAAGAACATTGGCGATATATGACCTATTTTGATTCATAACTGAAAGTCGGCCCAACACTTTTTCCAAATCAGGATAGTTGTTAAGATAATTTTTATATTCAGTTTGTCTGTAATAGGCTAAAGCTTTTTCATCAATCCCTTGTTCATAGATTAATTCTGTTTCTTGGCCTAAAACTCTAGTCATACCTAAGACAAAGTTTTCACCTGTATTAAGACTTAAGTTGTCCCCGTTAAAAGAAAACAACATGCTGATGTTGTTTTCGTAGTCAATTCTAGATGAGAAATATGAACGGCGATTTTTTGCGTATTCAGCGCCTAAATTAGAGACTACAGATACCCCAAGATCGGTTAAGCGATCTCCTGATACACTCTTGAGTCTTGGATACACTCTATCGACTAGCTGAAATAATTTTTCCCCTTCAGCAGTCAATTGCTCTGCCTTATGAGCTTTTTTTAAAGCTATAAAGAGAGAATTAAGCTCTCTTATATCATCATAACCATTAGGGCCATTAGTAACTAATGCAAATGAGTAAACTTGGTTATATCCAGCCTGATTAGTTGAACCTTCAGAAACAGTATTCATAGTCTTTACACTATAATCTGTTCCAGCTGCAGTGGCGGTCCCGACACTTCCGCAAAGCAGCAAGCCCAAAGCAATGCTTTGGCTTAATTTTTTTAATAATAATGACATTGGGTAAATACCTCTTGCATGTATACGCAAATCTTCGACTGTAGTCTAATGAATAATTGTATACTAATCATTCAACATTTAATGAGATATTAATAACTAACAACATACTAATTTGAAAAATTTTCTCTTCCTATAAAAAACCCTCTAACCACTATCAAGGTAGTTAGAGGGTTTTATCATTGTTATAGAATTATGAATCTATTTCAGCTAAATGTGAGTTTTCAGCAATGAAGACTTTACGTGGAGCTACATCTTCACCCATAAGGTCACAGAAAGCCTTGTCTGCTTCAATAGCATCATCAATTGTTACCTTGAGGAACATTCTATTTTCAGGAGACATTGTGGTTTCATACAACTGTGAAGGGTTCATTTCACCAAGCCCCTTATAACGTTGTACGGTAACCCCGCGCATTGCTTCTTCCATCAAAATATCATGAACATGTCCAAAGTCTTTAAGATTCTTATAGCTCTTGCCCTTGATCATCAAATAAGCATCAGATTCAAGTAAGCCAAAGACATCTTGTTGAACCTTTAAGATTTGAACATAGTCTTGACCAACAATAAATTCATAACTTAGTAAGTATGAATGGGTAACCCCAAAGTGAGAAATGAATACACGAGGGAGATACAAGCCACGCACTGAGTCACGTTCAACCTTCACGTTGTATGACATACCAGGAGTTGCTAAGAGCGCAAAACGCTGATTTAACTTGTCACACCATTCCTTAACGGTTGATTCAACCCCTAACATATCTTCAGTAATAGCATCAACGAACATAAGTTCCTTGGTAATTGCAATTGGAATCTTTCGATCTAATCTATGAAGCAAGGAGAAGATACGTACATATTTCAGGAAGAGCTTTTCAAGATGTTCACCTTGAATTGGTGCAGTCTGGCTATTTACAAATAACTGAGCGTTACTCAAAGCCAAAGTAGTTTCATATTCATTCTTTTCGTTTTCATCAAGAATGTACTTTTCTTGCTTGCTATCTTTGTGTGAGTATTTGTACAAAGGAGGCTGAGCAATATACACGTAACCACGTTCAATAATTTCAGGCATCTGTCTGTAGAAGAAGGTTAAGAGCAAAATTCTAATGTGCGCACCGTCGACGTCAGCATCGGTCATAATTACCACTTTATGGTATCTAAAATTGTCAGGATTATATACATCCTTACCAATACCACAACCAAGAGCAGTGATTAAAGTCCCAATGGTTTCTGAGTTAAGCATCTTATCGAATCTAGTACGTTCAACGTTAAGGATTTTACCTCTCAACGGCAAAATAGCTTGGAATTCCGCTTCACGGCCGTTCTTAGCAGAACCACCTGCGGAGTCCCCTTCCACTATGTAGAGTTCGCGGACAGCTGGATCCTTGTTCACACAATCTGACAACTTACCAGGAAGAGAAGACACCGTCTTCTTTCTAGATGTTTCACGCGCTTTACGTACTGCTTCACGTGTAATAGCAGCTTGAAGAACCTTTTCAGCAATGAGCTTGGCGGTCTCTGGATTTTCACTTAAGAATTCAGAGAATTTATCATTAACAATAGCGTAAACAGCCTTAGCTACTTCTGATGATACTAACTTATCCTTAGTCTGTGATGAGAACTTTGGATCTGGTACTTTAACAGAAACAACGGCAGAAACCCCTTCACGGCAATCGTCATTATTGATTTCAATTTTCTTTTTCTTATCCATTCCTTCGTTTTTAATATAGCAACTTACGGCGTTACCAATTGCACGACGGAAACCATCTTTATGGGTCCCACCGTCTTTTTGAGGAATGTTGTTAGTAAAACAGAAAATTGATTCATTGTAGGTATCAACCCACTGTAAAGCGATTTCTACTTTAATCCCATCGTCTTCTTTTAACTGACTGCAATAGAAAATGCTATCAGGAGAAAGAGCAGGCTTACCCTTATTAAGATACTTTATAAATTCAATAATCCCACCTTCATAATGGAAACATTCGTTCTTATTATCTCTTTCATCACTTAAGACAATCTTCACACCTGAATTCAAGAATGACAATTCACGCAATCTTCTTTCAAGAATTTCATACTTAAAAACAGTATCAGAAAAAATTGATGGACTTGGCCAGAAACGAACTTCAGTACCAGTTTCTTCAGTATCACCAATAATAGTAAGTGGACCTGCAGGATGACCACCATCTAAATAAGTTTGTTGCCAGACATGGCCTTGTCTTCTAATAGTAAGAAGTAACTTATCTGACAATGCATTTACGACAGATACCCCTACACCATGTAAGCCACCAGAAACTTTATAAGAGTTTTGGTCAAACTTACCACCAGCGTGTAACACGGTCATTACAACTTCAGCTGCTGATACACCTTCATCAGGGTGAATATCAACAGGGATACCTCTACCATTGTCTCGTACTGATACAGAGCCGTCGGAATGGATTTTTACATTGATGCAGTCGCAATATTTAGCTAACGCTTCGTCAATGGAGTTATCGACTACTTCAAATACCATGTGATGCAAACCTGAGCCATCGTCAGTGTCGCCAATGTACATACCAGGACGTTTACGTACCGCTTCAAGTCCTTTTAAAACTTTAATGGAACCACTGCCATAGTTATTTTCTTCGCTCATTTAAAACCATTCTCTTTAAAAAAGTAAATCACCCAACCTCTTCAAAGGTAGCTACTGCATATCAATAATTCCGCTGATTAAAGCCACTTCAAAGAATGTTGTTTTTTAAATTTAAATTGTATTAATTTTAGCATAAATATCAGTTTGGCACAAAGGCATAAACCTTTGAACAAAGAACAACGAGCGTAGCTTGGGACCTAACACCATTCTATATTCCCCCATATGTGTAGTTATGGAGAATCACGTAACTATAGCTTAATATTTTTACCCATGGTTTAATCACTACTCAAAAGTGTCTCTTGGTTAAAAATCATACCCCGCAGATTACTATGTTTCACGTGAAATATTATTCATCTAGATAGCATAGCCAAAATGACTTTAAGTACAACCTTTGGTTATTACATTATTTGTTTGAATCTATTTTGTAGGTGTATTATATATACTTAGAATTTTAAGATTTAATTTAATGTCAGCTTTAGCATCCCTTTATATTTTTGTTATTCTTAACTATGTTTCACGTGAAACATAATCATGCACTTTTGGGATTTTAAGAAAAGACTTAATTCAAGCGTGAATTTTAACCAAGTTTTTTAATCAAAATTTGAACCCATTACCATAGCACCAAGATGATAAAATTCTAAAATTTCTTTGGTCACTATTCACTACTACATCCCTACGATAAGCTAACATATCTGGAGTTTTGTACTAACCAAATTTCAAATAGTAGCGAATGTTTCACGTGAAACACTATTAGCAATCCCCTCTTCATTCTGTGTAATTCATCAATTTCCGTTACCATACTCAACGCTTAAAAATTTGCTATCTGGTTTTTAGTGGTTAAATAATTATCTCAATAATTAAAATTTTCAAAAAATTAAAAACCATGGTGCTATAAAACGTTGTCAAAAATAAAAATTACGTTTAATACTATTGCGGATTATGAACTATGTTAATGTGCCAATTTTTGAAGTAAGTGAACCTAACTTCCGCACTTCATTTCCAACACTAGTAATTATTGGGGATTGTTGTTAATGTTTAATATCAATGTTTCACGTGAAACATTGCCAAACTTTGTTCTGTTATTTAGTTTAGGATCTTTAACGTTTCACAACAGAAAACGCAATTAACCCAAGTTTGGTCCCGGATATAAAGGATTAACTCCTTAATCAAAAATAACCAGACCAGAATTATACAACTTCTAAAATCAGTCTATATTTAAGGTTTTAAATAACATACACGCCGTAGTGTTACACCTTCCCTAGAGCACCTCTAGGAAAAACACAAAAATGTTTCACGTGAAACATTAGCTGCTACTCTCGAAAAAAAATTCACGTTTGAGTAAGTCATCTTACTTTTTTAAACAATTTAAATATCAAGTTAAATTACCAAAACTCATATTGCCTTCAAACACCAATTCCTCTTTTAAGAGTTTTTTAGTGGGATTTTATTGAGTAGCAAAATGTTCTTACCTGTGAATTTTAAGGGTATTAAAATCAAACATTTCGCTCTTTTTTATCAATTCCAAATCAGCAATTACCTTCTTGTTTCACGTGAAACATAATAGAACTTCCCCCAAAAATACATTGCAGGTTGGTAACGCTAAACTTGGATAGATTTGTTCTTTGGAAATATAAAACTACAGCCTAAATTTTTCAGGCTAAATGTAGGACTGTTTCACGTGCTCAAATAACTTATCCAATCAAAGATAAACAAAACTGTACAACATTAATTTTATTAGCTATACCACTCGTATACTTTCGTTATTTCCCCTCTCCTAACTAAAGAAAAGGATCTACTTATCACTCTCCGTCAAGCTTAGGCATCGTAATTAGCTAATAAACTAATCGTTTCAACAAATAGATAAATAAGTAACCCTTACCCCAAAAGATCGATAAATTAAACGATAATAAACTCCATAGAATTTGCAGGAATAAACTCATAAGGCTATCAAATATAAATCTAGGGGCCATATTTTTAGAACATAGTAAGTGATTTTGACTTTATGTTTCACGTGAAACATAAAGTTAAGAATTTGGTTTTAAACTAAGTGGCAATTATCTAAGACTTCAAAAACAATTAACTTTCCTGCATAAGTCCTACTAAGCATAGAAACAAAAAGACCATAGTCTGTAAACCGAATTCAAACTACTTTTCTTTAATCCCCAAGATTTCATTATCTATAATTTTGTAACTATTGTGGTGAGTACCGAAGTCATTAAATAGCTTTTCATCAAGACATGAAATAAAAAATTGGTGTTTATCCGCTAATGACTCAATAAAAGAAAATAGCAATTTAACTTTTTCTGGGTCTAATTCTGAAGTTATGTCGTCTATTAAAAAAACACAGGATTTATTACAGCACCGGGAAAATATCATTCCCTGAGCAATTTTTAATGCTATAACCAAGAGTTTACTTTGACCTCTAGATAGTACTTCCGAAGCTAGACGACCATTGGCTTTAAACTTTAAATCCGCCTTATGAGCTCCGTAAACAGTGTACCCTAGCACATATTCTCGAGCCAATGCATCCTTAAGCTGACTACCCAAATCCCCCACCCTAAACCCTGGAGCAAGTTCTATAGAAATTTTGTAGTTTGGTAAAAATCGTTCTATTATCGGAGCCACTTCTTTATTGAACAAAGTAATGTATTCATTTCTAAAGGCATTTAACTTTTCATTTATTTCGATAAATTGGCGGTCCCAAAAGTCCAAATAGGAACTATCAGCCTTCTGAGTTAATAATGCATTACGCTGCTTAAGAATAGCTTTAAATTCATTAAAACAACTGCAGAAATTTGGGAAGTGATAGAACCCCCCCCAATCAAGAAATGCTCGCCGTTCACCAGGGCCATCATCTAACAAAGATAGGTTTTCTGGCGCGATAAACTGCACACAAAGATTTTGCGCTAATTCTGAAATGCGACTTAAATTATTGCCATCATAGCGAATGTTAATAGTCCCTTGCGCATCTCGTTCTATTCCAAGTTTATGACCATGACCATTATCATCTATTACTTTTGAAAATAAGGTAAAAGACTTTGCATCTTCATTAACAATATAAAGAGCACGATTAGTTCTAAAAGAACGAGCTAGAGAAAGATAGTAGGCACTTTCAAGCAAAGACGTTTTGCCACTGCCATTTTGCCCATAGATGATATTGATTCCCGAAGAGGCCTCAATCTCAGCATCCTTAAAATTTCTAAAATTTCTTAATTTAATGGACTCTAAGTACATGGCTTTTAACTACTATATGATTTAAGAATTCAGAAGGAAAATCCCCTCCCCCACTAGCAAGGAATAGGATTATAAAAATAAACAAAGCTACATACTTATTAAAATATGTAGCTTTGTCATTATAAATTAAAATAGAATACAGAGTTTAGATTTGGAACCGGCTAATTATAAACAATGCATTTAATTCACGTTCAAAATCAGCATTCTTTTCTTTTTGATCAAATACCGCTTCAATCTTCACGTTGTTTGAAACTTTTGATAAAGACAACTTAATTTGCGGAGTGGTTAAAACATTACAAACATCGATGATGTACTGCACGTTGAATGCAATCTCAAAGTTTTCTCCATTACATTCGCAAATTGCTTCCACGTTTTCTTCAGACTGTTCGTGCTGTGAGTTAGTAGATTTAATAGTGAGATGTTCATTAGTTACATCAAAACAAACAGCGTTGTTTTTGTTATTACAAAGGATAGCTGCACGACGCAAAACTTCCTTGAAATATTCACGATCTAAAGTAATAACTCGAGAACAGTTTAATGGCACGATATTATTTACATTAGGATATTTAGCATCAATGAGCTTACTAATCAATGTTACCCCACTAATGGTAGTCTTAATGCTATTAGGGCCTACACTGAGCACCACATCTTGTTCGTTGCCATTGTTATCTTTTTCAGAATAGGAAAGAAGCTTTCTTACTTCTGAAACACCCTTCTTAGGGAAAATAAAACCATTACCGTCAACTTCTGGTGGAATAACAACAGGTTCCATAGTCTTGCCATGGTAAATGTTTAAGCGGTGGCCATCAGCGCCATAGATAAACAGATCATTACCAGAAAACTCAAACTTCATGCCACGAAGGAAGTTTCGATAGTTATCGACAGTAATTGAAAACTCTGTAACCTTAATAAGAGTAGATAATTCTTTCCCTTCTAAGACTACATCGTAAAGGTTACCCATACAATCAATATTAGGGAATTGCTCTGCCGGTAAAGTTGTTAAACGTGCTTTGGTCTTAAAAGTAGAGATAGCTAAATTATTCCCTACTAAGTCAAAATCAACATTAACTGAAGTTGGTAATGCTTTTAAAATATCAACCAACTTCTTAACGCTTACGGTCGTAGCCCCAATTTGTGTATCAGGAGCAAATACCCCAAGCTTGGTGGACATTTCAAGTTCGCCATCAGTACAAGTCATTTGCAAAATGTATGGAGCATCCTTGATTTCACCATTAGGATCTGGGTTTGGATAAACGTATAATAACACGTTCGCCAAAATTGGTTTTTGCCCACCAGAGGATACAGAAATCCCTGAAATACGTTCTAAAGGTTTTAATAGCGATTCTCTACTTAAACTTAACCTCATAATCTATACCCATCTAATTAATCCACTAATTGAAGCTTTAAGTTTTCGTAAGCTTCCTTCATTTGCACATCTTTTTCGCACAACTTTTGAATCTTCTTTTTAGCGTTTATAACCGTAGTATGATCACGGTCCCCGAATTGCCGGCCTAAGCTTGGATAACTTTGGCCTGTAAGCTCTCTAGCTAAAACCATAGCTAACATACGTGGATGAGCTATATTGCGTGGTCTAGCCTTAGAATCAATATCAGCCACAGTTATTCTGAAATAATCAGCCACAGTTTGTTTAATATTATCTACAGTAACAAGCTTAGCCTTAGCTGCCAACGGGTCTTTTAAAACGCTCTTAACTAGGTTGACAGTTACTACAGTATCCGCCCTATTCCCTACTATATTCGCAGCTATAGTCTTGATATGACCTTCAAGGATTCGAATATTAGAAGCAAATTTGGCCGTAATAAATTCAACACTTTGCTTATCTAACTTAATCCCTACTTCTTTAGCCTTTTGCAAAATAATACGGCGTCTTGTATCTGGATCAGGTGGTTCAACCTTAATAGAAACCCCACTAGCAAAACGGTCTCTTAATTTATGGACCACATTGCGCATTTCTGATGGATGTTTGCTTGAAGCAAATACTAATTGTTGGTTGCCGGAAAGATCGTTCATTAAACCGATAAATTCATCGTTAATACCTTTGAATCGTTCAAGTTCTTGAATATCATCAAGTAATAAAACATCAAGATTGCGATACAAATTCTTAAAATGATTAATCAATGAATTAGCGGAATTACGATTAACCTTGTAGTCATTAAGAGCAGTCGTAAAGTCATTAAAAAACTGCTGCATACTAACATACATAAGCTTGATATTCGGGTACTGCTTTTGGATGGAATTGCCTATTGCCAACAGGATGTGAGTCTTACCTAAACCAGACTCCCCATATACCAAATAAGGATTTAAATTATTATCCCCTGGATTACGTGCAATTTCCTTACAATTTTCGTAAAGAATTTGGTTCGTCGGGCCTTCAACGAAGTTTTCAAAGGTCTTTCCCTTGGCAATAGAATTCTTCTTAAAATATGGATTGTTTTGAATTTCTTCGAGGCTTAATTTACGCCCCCCATTCCAAATGTTTTCATAGCCCATCATAGCCCCCCCATCCATAGCAGGAGGAACTATACTTACGCTATTCATATACATTGAAGGGTTAGCCCCACCTGAGGCCGTGTTCATTTCTGGTGGCAAGTATTGGGTGTGTATATAACCTTGATTTGCCCCTTGATTAGAGAAACCACCATTACCACCCATATTAGCCATTTGTGGTGACACCGCAGGTTGCATATTTGCCTGAGATACTGTTACATCAGGAATACTTTCTTCACTATACAACTCACGTGCTCTAGCATTAGGACTTACTCTAGCACCTTGTGGCGTGTTAGGATTTGCAACATCTGGGTTATTAAAAAATGGTGTCTGAGCCTCAAAATCTGCATGGTGCTTCTTAGCTTTAGACGGCGTTGGCGCACTATCTGATACCGCTACATTTTCTTTAGACTTTGCAGATGCGTTACTTAAAGAAAAATTCTGGGCGATCTCAATATGCACAACGAGCATTGGGTTGTGATAGGACTCTTGCACTGCTTCAGAAATAAGACCAATGTCTTTTTCGAGTTGTTTTTTTACCAAATTATTAAGCACAATGATAAAAATATCATTGCCACGTAAAATAGCCTTTGCAGACCTAAAAAAAGCTCTAAGTTGGGCGTTTTTACCCTTAGAGGCAGTGGGCAGAGAACTTATATAATCCATCACCACGCTTAATGAATCATCGATCTTAGACAAAACTACACCCATAAAATAAAACAAAAAAATAAGTTCCTTATTCTACTCTATTTTGCTTAACAATACAAAGCTAGACCACCCCAAAAAACCACTAGTTTTTTCACAAAATATAACTTGCATTTGACATTGAATTGTTAACTCTCTATAATCACGCAGATTTTCAATTTTGGAAATTATGTCAACTTTATGGAGTAGATTATGAAGCGTACATTTCAGCCTTCAGTTTTGAAGCGCGCTCGCACTCACGGCTTCCGTAGTCGTATGAAGACCGCTGATGGTCGTAAGGTACTTTCTCGTCGTCGCGCAAAGGGCCGTGCCCGTTTAACAACCGTGAATGGCTAATGAGAATTTCCCTCGGGAGTATCGTATAGTTACTCCCGAAAATTTTGATTACGTATTTAAAGACCCTATTCGGGCAGCATCGCCATATTTGACAGTGCTCGCCAAGAGTAGTGGTTTACCCTTCCCTAGATTAGGTTTGATTGTTCCGAAAAAAGCTTTGAAACGAGCTGTTTGGCGCAATCGTGTCAAGCGTCTCATTCGAGAAAATTTTCGCAAATCAAAGCAAAATCTTGAAAATATTGATATAGTTATCATTGCTAAAAATGGCATCAACAATTTAAGCAATGAAGAGCTAGATCTTTTAGTGACAAAATTATGCAAAACAATATCTCACCGCTACAAAAAGCAGGTTGTTTCTTAATAATTTTTTACCAAAAGTTCATCAGCCCTATAACTGGCAATCAATGTCGTTTTTATCCAACTTGTTCTGAGTACACAAAACAGGCCATTATCAAACATGGATTTTGGTTAGGTTGTCTCTTAGGTTTTTACCGAATACTAAGATGCAATCCCCTTAGCAAAGGTGGTTTTGACCCCGTTCCAGAAAAATTTTATTTCAGCAAAAGAAAAAAGTAGACAAAACATGCAATCTCAACGTAATACTGCATTATTATTGCTTCTTGTGCTGTCAGCTTACATTTTTTTCACTTGGTCAAGTGATAAAAACTCGCTGAGTCAGCAGAATCAGCCTGTAGCTACTGTTGTTAATTCAACAAACGCATCTGGCACCACCTCTTCTTCGCAGAATCTTGTATCTGTAAACACCGATCTTTTTGATATTGCAATTGATCTAAATGGTGGCGATATCGTTAAAGCCGACCTTAAAGACCAGAAGCAAAATCTTGATTCAGACGAAAACTTCCACCTCCTCCAACAAAGTAATGATTTTGTCTACACAGCTTCTAGCGATGTATTACTAGATACTGTTGACTCAAGAATTAGAATCCGCCCTGTATACACTTCTGCTCAAAGCAGTTACGTTTTAGCTGATGGCGCAAAAAATTTAACTGTTACTCTTACTGGTGAAGATAACGGTAAAAAACTAAAGATTGAAAAAATTTTTACCTTTACTAGAGATTCACACTCTATTGAAGTTAAGTACAATGTTACTGCTTTAACTGAACCTGTAAAAATCTCTATGATTTCTTCCTTGAAGCAATCTGTAGAAAACCCTGCTCTTAAATCCGGCATGTTTGGCACCTCTGCTTATCGCGGTACCGCCTACCACACAGCTGATACTAAATACAGTAAAGAAAGCATGGCTGATGTAGCCTCTGGTTCTTTAACCAATGTAATTTCTGCTAAAGGTGGTTGGATCAGCATGATCCAGCATTATTTCGTATCTGCGTGGATTGGAACCAAGGACAAAGCAAATACTATCCAAATGACTGGCCTTGATGGTGGCACTACTGCTGTAATTAGCATTATGCAAAGCAAAGCAAATGATGTAGCTGTAAACCAATCAACTAGCATTAGTAATGTACTTTGGATTGGGCCTAAGAACCAAGAAGAAATGGCTACTGCAGGTGAAAACCTAGATCTTACTGTGGATTATGGTTGGCTTTCATTCCTCTCTGTAGGCTTATATAAAGTACTTGCTTTAATCCATTTCACCTTAAATTGGCTTGGTATAGCTAATTGGGGTTTGGCCATTATTATTTTGACCATTTTAGTCCGCACCATTATGTTCCCATTGACTCATAAACAATATGTTTCAATGGCTAAGATGCGTCTTTTAACTCCAAAGATCAATGAAATCAAGGAAAAGTACAAAGACGACCGTCAGAAGCTTGGCGTAGAAATGATGAATCTCTACAAAAAGGAAAATGCTAATCCATTAGGTGGGTGTCTTCCTATTCTCATCCAAATGCCAATTTTCATTGCCCTTTATTGGACTTTGATGGAATCTACTGAACTTCGTCATCAACCATTTATGCTTTGGATTCGAGACCTTTCTGTTTATGATCCATACTTTGTGCTCCCAATCCTTATGGGTGTATCAATGTTCTTTATCCAAAAATTGTCTCCAACTCCAATCACAGACCCAATGCAAAAGAAGATCATGACCATTATGCCGATTGTATTTACCGCTATGTTCTGTACCTTCCCTGCTGGTCTTACCTTATATTGGTTGGTTTCTAATACTTTCTCTATCGTACAGCAAATTATCATTTTCCGTTCTTTAGAAAAGAAAGGTCTTAGCATGAAAAAAGCTGTAAAACCGACCACAGGTAAATAACATTTTTTTCTAACAAATTTACCTCCGTAATAGTATTATTTCGGAGGTATTTTTTTATTATTTAATAGGTTTTTTATTATGGCAGTAAGGGATTCTGGCACTATAGCCGCAATTGCCACCGCAACAGGTACTGGTGGTATCGGGGTAATACGCATATCTGGCGATAACGTCACCAAACTAGCAGAGAAAATACTTGGTACTATTCCTAAGCCACGATACGCTGTATTTCAGCCCTTCTACGGCCCACAAAAGCAAGTAATAGACGAAGGGATTGCCATTCTCTTTCAAGGCCCTAATAGCTACACAGGCGAAGATGTATTAGAACTTCAATGCCATGGCGGACATATCGTTATGGATATGCTGCTCTCTGCCGTACTAACTACAGGCTTAGCTAGACAAGCAGAAGCTGGTGAATTTACCGAACGAGCTTTTTTAAATGGCAAAATAGATTTATCACAAGCTGAAGCAATAGCCGACTTAATTAACGCCTCTAGCGCTCAGGCTGCTAGTAGTGCAGTCAACTCAATGCAAGGCGTTTTCTCACGCTTAGTAAACGATTTAAACGACCGTATTATTCGTTTAAGAACCTATGTAGAAGCAACTATAGACTTCCCTGATGAAAGTATCGATTTTATTGATGATGGGCAAGTAATGACCGGTTTATTAGCTTTATCTCAAGATTTACAGCAAATCATGCACACCGCCAAGCAAGGTTTAATTTTGCAAGAAGGCTTAAAAATCGTCATTGCCGGCCGACCTAACGCTGGTAAATCAAGCCTATTAAATCTACTTTGCGGGCAAGAATGCGCTATTGTAACTGACATTGAAGGTACTACCCGCGATGTTTTAAGAGAAAATATCACAATTGATGGCATGCCATTACATATCGTTGATACTGCCGGTCTTAGAACACATACTAGCGATGTAGTAGAAAAAATCGGGATTGAACGTGCTTGGAACGAAATTATGGATGCTGACAAAATTTTGTTTGTGTACGATGTTAGCCGTGAAGATCCGTTAGAACAGTTAGCTTTATACGAAAGCATAAAAGCTAAAACCAAAGGTCAAATTCCATTTAGCATCATCTGTAACAAGGTTGATATCCACCCTACATACACACTACCAGATGAATTTAAGGATTTAGCCCATATTGCCATCAGTGCCAATAACAGAGAGTCTTTAGCTACCCTCCACAGTCACTTAAAGGAATGCGCTGGCTTTGAAAATACAAGTGAAGGTGTGTTCTCAGCTCGTAGAAGACATATCACCGCTTTAGAAAGCGCTGATAAACACTTAAACAAAGCTATTGAACTAGTTAAAGAACAAAACATGTTTGAACTATCCGCTGAAGAGTTACGTTTAGCTCATAACAACCTAAACGAAATTTTAGGTCGTTATACGGCAGATGATTTGCTAGGCAATATCTTCAATACATTCTGTGTTGGTAAATAATTACCTCTAGACACCTAACTTGTTTGAAACGCAGCCTCTGCGCCCGACTAAAATCTAAAACTGCAAAAAAAATCCCTTGTTTATTGTCCGGTATTTCGGACAAAAACAGGGGATTTTTTTTAAATCGGCGCTTTAGAACAATTTGTTATTAGTTTTTACCCTTAAACCGTCCGGTATTTCGGACAATTTGTAACTCCATCTAACTTGTTAAAACTCCTTATTGGCAAGATTTAAGACCCAAAATCATCTCAGATAAGCTCTTTTTCCAAGCTGAATTTAGGGCTACAACCAAGTTTTCATAGCCGTCATCTTTCATTACTTCAGTAGAATTACTTTGGCCGTGGCAGATTTTGTCTTGGTACTTATAAGTCCAATCAAAGGCTACACTTGCCTGCCCTTTGAAGCTACCACTAAAGTCTACGATTGACACCCAAAGCTCACCACAAGATGACTGTTCAGCAAGATCACAGCCCCCCATTATCCCATACATTCCTTGGTTTTTTAATTCAGAGACTAAAGATAAATTCAACTGGTCTTTGAGGCCCCCAGCCCATTTATGACGTTCCGTTTGTACCAATTCATGTTCAGAAATACGGTAAACTATGGATTGGGAGTTAAAAATACTAGGAAGAGAAACCTGTTTAACCCCTATTATTTGCGCCTCTGGATTAGCTGCATTTTTTAGAGTTACCTGATTGGCAGTATTAACTACATTACTAGGCCTTGTTTCTAAGGAATAATAGCGAATACTGTTGTCTTGCGCCCCAACTCCAACGCATGCACTCAACAACAATAGGCCACAACAGCTTGAAATTAGTGGTAGTTTTTGCCAACTATTTACCATCACTTGCATCTTCATTTTTTGCTCCTACTAACCTACTTACTTTCTTGTGGGGCCACAGGGTTTGGATCTGAATTTTGGTATTCAAAAACCAAAGAATTTGATTTTTGATCAATCTTTTTTATGACTGGTTCTACCACCATAAGAGTATCGTCTAACCTCTTAATGGTGCTATGAAGTTCATTGTAGAGCCCACTGTCTGCATTATAAGATTTTAAGGTTTTTTGGATTTCTTTAAGGGTCTCAATCATTTCTTGAGAAACGTTTTCTCGATCCATTTTTTCAATAAGTTTTCTTACAGAATGGCATAATTCCGTAATTTCTTTAGATGTTTTAGCCGAATTTTGTAACAAACCATTTAAGTTATTAACTAACTCATTAACCTTAATATTAGCAAGTCGTTGTGACAGCTTGGCTAAACTTTGTTGCATGCTAACAAAATCATTTTCTAAACTTGGAATAACAGTGTAACCATCATAAGTAGAATTAAATTCTGAGTTTGTTTTTTGTTTATCTGTTACATCCACTAAATTTACATAGCTTCTGCCTGTAATAAAACTTAGGTTTTCAATTACCGCCGACAAATTATGCTTCTTTAAACGCTTTTCTATATCGTTTTTTAACTCTTCTTTGCTTCTTACATTTCTTTTATCAAAACGCTCAGCTTGAATAGTAATGAGATAAGCGTAATCATCTTCTTGGTCTTTAAAAATTTCAAAATCTTTACGTATATAAGGTGCTTTTTTTACCACCCCTACTTGGATACCACGGTAAAAAACAGGAGCGTCATTTACTAACCCCCTAGATACACCTTTTGTTAAGACCACAAAATCAACGGAATTGCTGTACTTGGTTTCAACATTGCCACGATTATCATATAAGGTAAAACTATATTCATTAGGAACGTTTTTTTCATCCGCCTCAAAATTTTCAGGGATATCAAAACTTACCCCACCCTTTAGCATGGATTGTATGGTGTCTGTATTGACTTTTAAGCCTTCAGATCCAAAGCTAAATGAAACACCGTTATTAATCCAAAAGAAGGAACGCGGAGTTACTAGCTTTGCATATGGTTGCTTAACAAAAGCCTTGTATCTTAATTTATTGGTTTCAAAATCATACTGCTTATCATATATAAAACCAGCATTAAGACCTTTAAAACTTACGGCATCACCAACCGCTAATTCTTTACTTGAAAGCGTGATTAAATCTATTTGCACCCCAGGCTGATTTAAATCAAATGGAGGATCTTCTAATACATCATATGATTTAGGTTGTTCAGAACCAGTTTTTTTGCCCGGACTTAACTCTATATAGTAACCGGACAATATGGTATTTAGGCCAGTCACTCCTTCAGTACCAAAACGAGGCTTTTGGATCCAAAATACTGAATCCTCTAACAACAAATCTTCAGCTTCTTTATCAAGTTGGGCTTTAGCTACCACAGAAGTAAGATCTTTGGACAAGGAAATTGAAATAATTTTACCTACATTTATATTTAATGATTTTATAGGTGTTTTCCCCGCTTCAAGCCCATCTGCTTTACTCAAATGTAAAGTCACAACCGGCCCTTTGTTGTACCAAGTGTTATAAACAAGCGACCCCGCAATAATCAAACTTATAAACGGCACAAACCAAATAAAATAATTTAGCTTTTCCTTCTTAATTATTAAGCCTTTATACATTGTTCTATTCCTTACTTGGGATAACTCGCGCCCAAAAGAGCCGGCAATCGAAACTCTTTGCTGCCAAAATCGTAATAACAACTACCCCAGCAAATACCAAAACCGCATTTCCAGGATAAATAACCATTAAATTTCCCATCCGGACCACGGACGCCATAATCGCAACTACAAATACATCGATCATGGACCATTTACCAATGAATTCAACTAACCGAAAAACTACACTTAACCTATGTTTATTTCTAGTTCTTTGAAAACGATTAACTGAAAAACATAAATACAGTAACAAGCCAATTTTTAACAAGGGAATAAAGATACTAGCCACAAAAATAACACCAGCCACAAAATATGATCCTAAATCCCAAAGTAATATAACCCCTTCAATAATAGTTGATGGTTCATCAACTCCTAAAGATGAGGTAATCATCATCGGGTACATATTAGAAACGATATAAAGCACTAAGGCCGCCATACATAATGCAAAGCAACGTTGAACAGAATAAGGATCAATTTTGCGGACATGGCCACCACATCGCGGACAATGCTCTTCCATTTTTAAATCAACGATGCCCCCACACCTTTCGCAACTTTCAAAATTTTGTGGTTCGGCACTAACCCCACACTTAAGTGGTCTTGAGGGTTCAACAATAGGAACATAGTAATTCCAAGCTTTACGCCAATTAAATCTATTAATAGCGAGAAGAAAAAAAATAGGATACCCAAAAAAGCACCAAAAACCATTACCGTATGACACCTCAACTAATGAAACTAATTTAACTAAACTCACTAGAATTGAGGCCATAAAAACCTCAAGCATGCTCCACTCTAGCGCAAAGCGATAGAACTTAAGCAAAAATCCAGGTAACCGCCAATGAACTCCCAACATGCATCCAAGATCACTAAGTAAAATCGTCGCAAGCACTAAAAAAGGCAGTAGTTGCATCACGAGAAAAATCACAAAACTTATAACTGAATAGTTTTGTTGCACTAGAATCGTGGTGTAATCTAACATCTCCATGGAATTAGAGATTTCCGCAGATTTAATAGAGATAAAAGGCAAAACATCTGCAAGCAAGCCAAAAATTACTGCCACCAAGGCATAACAGAATGAGTTTGGCACCCAATGCGCATGAAATTTGTACAACACTTTGCCACAGCGTGGGCAAATGCCAACTAAACGTCCACTCAAGCTGGGTAGCTCTAAAACCATCCCACATTGTTCACAAATGATTTTTCTTTTAATATTACTCATGTGCTACTTTAACTAAACATTTTGGACAACTAACAATATGCCGACCAATAATAAAGAAAAAATTTCCGTTGATCTATTTTGTTCCGTAATTGACAACTATGGAGATATTGGTGTTTGTTACCGCCTCGCCCGCGAGCTTAGCCGGAACCATAAATTTGTTTCTTTATACGTCGACGATCTACAGGCACTAAGAACGATAGAACCATCATTTCCACTTAATGCCACTAAGTACCAATTATCTCCATCCATTATAATCAAATATTGGTCTAAGGTATGTGAAGACTATACGCCTGCCGATGTAATCATTGAATGCTTTGCTTGTAACTTAGACGAAAGTTACATAAAAAAAATGACTTCACGCACACTATGGATAAATCTTGAGTACCTAAGTGCTGAAAGTTGGATTGAAGGATGCCACAAATTACCATCTTTTCAGAACAATGGCGTCAATAAATACTTCTTTTTCCCCGGCTTTACCAATAAAACTGGCGGTTTAAATTTTGAAGAAAATTTTCCTTTAATCACTTACGACTACGCTCGCCACAAAGTACAAGAACTTTTACAATTGCCAGTTTCAAGCATTGATAGATTCACTGTGCAAATTTTTTCGTACGAAACTCCGCAATTATTCCCTCTGCTATCTGCAATCTTAATACACCACCCTGATACCCTATTTTTATTGCCCGAAGGACGCAGTACCAAATATTTACTTGAAACCAGAGCCTCAGATACTAAAAAACTTCAAGCTATGTACCCTAATGCTCTTTGGCATGTATTCCCCATGCAACAACAAGAAGCATACAGCTATATCATTAAAGCCTGTGATCTCAATGTAGTCAGAGGTGAAGATTCAATCACCCAAGCAGTAATCAATGGACGACCATTTTTATGGCATATATATCAACAAAAAGATAATATCCACTTAGACAAATTGCGTGCCTTTACTGAGCTTCTTACCCAAAATACAACCCCTAAATTACGAAGCATCATTGAACAAGCATTTTTGGCTCTTGATAACTCTTCAAGTAATACTTGTTCTGCCTCTGTAATTTTTAATGAATTTATGATAGAATACTGCCAAATCTTTGGATTGTGTAAAACATGGTCCGAAAGCTTGATACAAAATAATAGTCTTGGCAGAAATTTGTCAGAATTTATAAATAACTGCCTGGATAAAGAATAACTTGTTAAATTTTAGGATTTTAATACATGAAAACCGCACAAGAAGTTCGCGCCGGCAACGTAATCATGGTTGGAAAGAGCCCAATGGTTGTTCTCAAGACCGAATTCAACAAATCAGGCAGAAACGCAGCTGTAGTTAAGATGAAGCTCAAGAATCTTCTTAGCGAAGGTGGTACCGAAACTGTATTCAAGGCTGACGACAAGCTCGAAGATATCATCCTCGAACATAAGGACTGCACTTTCTCTTACTTCGCAGATCCAATGTATGTATTCATGGATGAAGAATACAACCAGTACGAAATCGAAAAGGAAAACCTTGGTGACGCTATCAACTACATCGTTGACGGCATGGAAGACGTATGCACCGTTACTTTCTACGAAGGTAAGGCAATCAGCGTTGAACTCCCTATCACCATCGTAAGAGAAGTTGAATACACTGAACCTTCAGTTCGTGGCGATACTTCTGGTAAGGTAACTAAGCCTGCTACCCTTAAGGGCACTAAGTTCACCATCTCTGTTGCTGACTTCGTTAAGACTGGCGACAAGATCGAAATCGATACCCGTACCAACGAATTCAAAAAGCGCGTTTAATCTCGCACTTTTTAACTTTTTTCAATAGTCGTACCATCAAAAGCTCCGGTTTTACCCCCGGGGTTTTTTTTGCACTTTTTTTGGCGATTGCTCCACACTTCCCCCCCCCTTCCACGCTATCATTTAACGTACTAGCACCTGGTTTATTCATCATATTAAATCTCACGCTGCCTCCACTTCCCTTATCACAAAATCGCATTAAAGCTCATATCAAACGCCTAGAATAAACTTACTAAAACAGCTTTAGCTAAACGTTTCGACCTTAGGCGCTAGTCATTAATATTCTACAATCAAGATTAAAGTTCTTTCTTTTGTTCCCCAAAACCAGTTTTCTTTAGCTTATAGTAAGGTTAAATTTGCATTAAAAATCTCAGTTAAATCAGCCAAAATTGCCGTGAAAAATTCGTTATAAAAAGATTCCCCAGGTGATTTTGCTACCTAAAATCATAAACAAATAACGTCCAAATTCATTGTTGTTTTTGCTTATGAGCATGGAAAATAGCATATAACAGAGCTACTATAAAAGTTTTTCCCACCTAAAAATTTAATATTTTATGCCCTAAATTGAACCTATAATTACAGTAAAATCTAAAGGATTAGCAAAATTTTTCTTGGCGAAACTCTAAGTTATGCACCAATCAAAAAGATAGATAAATTATGGGGTAAACTAACTATTATTAACAAGTTTAAGCACTTTTTGTAAACATGTTAATAATTTTATAAACCACAATTTATTACATAAATACAATAACTTATGCTATATTTACCCTTATGTATAACTGTATTATCCACAGTGTTATTGGTTGTGAATATTATTGTATTTTGATCGGTGTGTATCATGTTTAAGGGTGTTTATAATTTGTGTGAGTAATTTTAGGTTGTGTATAACAATGTTTTTTGTACAGATCTTTTTCACAAAAATTCACTGCTATAAAACAGGTTTGCTCACTTACCAAAAGATAGCTATATCAAGGGGTTTGAATGGTTATCCACAAAAATTAGGCTATCAAAAAGAAGATAACGAAGAATTAATTATTAAAAAAGAGAAAAAAAGTTTTTTTCCAACTTCCTCCTAAAAAATTTAGTTAGCGTTTATGCGTCACACCATAACGACCGTTAAATAAAATGACTATCTAACTAAAAAACATTAAAATAACGTCAATTTGCAATTTAGATGTATCCGGATTATGGAATAAAGAGGAAATCATGTTTTTCCACGAAGAGTTTGACGTAATAGTTGTTGGTGGTGGTCATGCCGGTATTGAAGCATGTACTGCTAGTGCACGTATGGGTCTTAAAACCTTATTAATAACTCATAACCTTGAAACTTTAGGTCAAATGTCATGTAATCCAGCTTTTGGTGGGATTGGTAAAGGACAATTAATAAAAGAAATTGATGCTTTAGGTGGGGTTACTGCTTTGGCAGTCGATCATGCAGGTATTCAATTTAGAACCTTGAACTCTTCAAAAGGTCCAGCAGTAAGAGCCACTCGCGCCCAAACTGACCGCGTTCTTTATAAAATTGAAATTAGAAAAATTTTAGAGAACTATCCAAATCTTCAATTATTCCAGCAACCAGTAACAGATTTACTTATTGAAAATGGTAAAGCTTGTGGGATTGAAACTCAGGCTGGCATTAAGATTAAGTCTAAAACAGTTGTTTTATGTAATGGTACATTTTTAAATGGTCTTATTCATATTGGCTTAGAACATTACAGTGGGGGCCGTGCAGGTGATAGTGCTTCAATTAAACTTGCTGATCGCATGCATGAACTACCAATTAGAATGGGGCGTTTAAAGACCGGTACTCCTTGCCGTATTGATAAACGCACTATTGATTTTAGTAAGCTTCAACAGCAACAAGCAGATAGCAAACTTCCTGTATTTTCATTTTTGGGTAAAGTAGAAGATCACCCAACTCAGGTTTGTTGTCATATAGCTCATACTAATGCCAAAACTCACGAAATTATTCGTAATAACTTAGATAGAAGTCCATTATATTCTGGAGTTATTCATTCTGTAGGCCCAAGATACTGTCCTTCAATTGAAGATAAGATTATGCGTTATCCTGATAAAGATACACATCAAATCTTCTTAGAGCCAGAAAGTCTTTATACCAACGAAATTTATCCTAATGGTATTTCTACTAGCTTGCCTTTTGATGTCCAAGTTGCCATGGTTCATTCTATGGTAGGGCTTGAAGACGCTGTGCTTATGAGACCTGCATACGCTATTGAATATGATTTCTTTGATCCACGTGATTTGAAATCAAACATGGAAAATAAATGCATTGAAAACCTCTTCTTTGCAGGGCAAATCAATGGTACCACAGGTTACGAAGAAGCAGCTGCTCAAGGTATTTTAGCTGGGATCAACGCTGGCTTAAGAGCAAGTGGCAAGGAAAGTTGGTCTCCAAGACGAGATGAAGCTTATATTGGTGTTCTGATGGATGATTTATGTACTTTAGGGACTAAAGAACCATATCGCATGTTCACTAGTCGCGCGGAATATAGATTGCAGCTACGTGAAGACAACGCTGATATCCGTTTAACTCCAATTGGTCGCGAATTAGGTTTAGTTGATGATACTCGTTGGGCTTTCTTTGAAAACAAGATGGAACAGATTGAAAAAGAAAAGCAACGTCTTAAAGACTATTGGATTGGCCCGGGTAATGAAATTGCATTAAAACTTAATGATGTTCTAAAGTCCCCGATCTCCAAGGAACAGACTTTAGAAGAAATCATTCGCCGTCCAGAAATGACTTTAGAAAAGCTGTATGCCGTTTCAGGTTTGGAAAAAATCGCGACTGAACCTCAAGCGCAAGAACAGGTAGAAATTCAAATTAAGTACCAAGGTTATATCGATCACCAGCAGGACGAAATCGATAAACAACTTAAGAATGAGTTAACTTACTTACCGCAAAACTTTGATTACCGTAATGTAGTTGGTTTATCAACTGAAGTTACTATGAAGTTAAATGAATACAAACCTGAAAACATCGGTCAAGCTATGCGTATTTCAGGGGTAACACCAGCTGCTATTTCAATTTTGCTGGTACACCTTAAGCGCTTAGGTATTTTAGGGGTAAAAGGTAAATAACTAATGGCTGAGGCAAAATTTTTAGAAAAAAAATTAGCTAGTTTATTAGCGGCAAACGGACCGAAAGTGGACGCTACGACTTTAAGTCGCTTGGTGGAATTCATTATTTTGATGGATAAATGGAACCATGTTTATAATCTAACATCGGTTCGTAATCCTGAAGATATGCTCCTAAAACACATTGTTGATTCTGTGGTAGTTTCTCCTTACTTAGAAGGGCAGACTTTTGTGGATGTTGGGACTGGTCCTGGCTTACCTGGCATTCCTTTGGCTATAATGAATCCTGATAAAACCTTTTATTTGGTAGATAGCCAAAGTAAAAGAATCAATTTTGTGCGTGAAGTTCGCCGTATAATAGGCTTAAAAAATGTTGTTCCGGTTTTATCTCGTTGTGAAGAGTTTAAACTTCCTGAAGAACAAAAAGCTGATTGCGTTTTAAGTAGGGCTTTTGCTTCTCTTAAAGACATGTTGACCTTATGTTCTCATATGGTTGATGCAAATGGTTGTTATTTAGCTTTAAAAGGGCAGATAACCGCAGAAGAGTTGGCAGATATTCCAACTGGATTTATGGTACAAGAAAACATAGATCTTAAAGTTCCAGCCGCACTTGGACAGCGTTGCATCGTAAAAATTACAAAAAAAGAAGGCCATTAACATAGGTAATAAAGAATAGAAATAGGATAGGATGGATAAATTGAGCAAAGTAATTGCTTTAGCAAATCAAAAAGGTGGAGTTGGTAAAACTACAACCTGTGTAAACCTAGCAGCATCATTAGCTCTGCAAAAGAAAATTCTAGTAATTGATATGGATCCGCAAGGGAATGCTACTATGGCTAGTGGCGTTGATAAGTTTGCATTAAAGAGCAGTATCTATGATTTATTAGTTAAAAATCAGGATATCAATGAAATTCTAATTACTGGCACTGAATGTAATTACGATCTCTTACCGGCAAATTCTGATTTAACCGCAGCTAGCGTTCAGTTAATGGAATTTTTTGGTCGAGAATTAAGACTTAAAAAAGCACTCGATAAAATTAAAGATAATTACGATTTTGTCTTTATTGATTGTCCTCCGGCTTTGAATTTGCTTACTGTAAATGCTCTTTGTGCAGCAGATTCAGTTTTAGTACCGATGCAGTGCGAATATTTTGCTCTTGAAGGTTTAACCGATCTTATTGAAACTATTGAGCAAATTAAGGGGAGTATCAATCCAAATCTGACTATAGAAGGGGTTTTAAGAACGATGTATGACAGCAGAGCTAGATTAGCTGTGTCTGTTTCCACCGAACTTAAAAAACATTTTGAAGACAAGGTATACCGGACTCCAATTCCACGCAACGTGCGTTTAGCTGAATCACCAAGTTTCGGTAAACCAGCTCTCTATTACGACAAAAATTCTATTGGGGCCAAAGCTTATTTGGCTTTAGCTGGGGAAATTTTGCTGAAATACGAAGGCAAACAGCAATAAATAAATTAATTCTTCAAAACGTATAACAACAAACATTAAAAAACAAGAATATTAGGTAAACAGGAATAGATATGGCAGGTTTAGGAAAAGGTCTTGGTGCTTTATTAAAGCAAAATCACCAGATGGAACATCACGATGAACCACCGGTCAAGGCACAATCAAATGTAAATCCAGCCCCTGTTCTAGACCCTGAAAACCCAACCTCAGCATCCCAAACGTCAAAATTTGGATTAACTGAACTTGGGATTGAACAGTTAGAACGAGGTGGTTGCCAACCGAGGCAGTATATTGATCCTCAGTTGCTACAAGAGCTAGCTGTTTCTATAAAAGAAAATGGTTTAATTCAACCAATTGTGGTGCGAGAAATCGCGCCATCTCGCTATGAAATTATTGCTGGTGAACGTAGATGGCAGGCTGCTCGTATTGCTGGTTTAAAGAAAGTTCCTTGTCTGGTAAAAGATTATTCAGATAAAGAAGCTCTCACTATTGCGCTTATTGAAAATATTCAGCGTGAGGATCTAAATGCGATAGAAACAGCTGAAGCTTTACAGAGACTATCAACTGAACTTAATTTAACGCATGAAGAAATTGCGGAAAGGGTAGGGAAGTCTCGTTCACAAATCTCCAATCTCCTTAGATTGAATGAATTAGGAGAAAAGGTAAAAGATTTTGTGAAGAACGGTGAGCTTGAAATGGGGCATGCACGCGCCTTATTAGGTGTTAGTGGCGAAGCTCAAGAAAAGGCTGCTTTGATTGTTATTCAAAAAGGATTAACAGTTCGCGAAACTGAAAAATTGGTGAAAAATATCGTTAACCCTGTAGCGCCAAAACCACCGCTTGATCGTACGGAAACCGATCGATTACAGGAATTATTAACGACCAAACTTAATGGTATGAGCGTTAAATGTATTCCAAGTGGCAAAGATAAAGGCAAGCTTATTTTGTCATATAAGAGCAACGAAGAATTAGAAAAATTAAAGTCTTTATTCTTGGATTAAATTTTTTTAATTAGAATTTAAGGCTCTTCGTGTATATGTGTGGGTAAAAGAGCCAATTTAGCAACACATATCGGTCTTTCTTTTCGAAAGACCGATTCTTTAAAAATTTGAATTCTGAAATTGAAAAGGCTACGTCTTTACTGTATTTGGTAATCATCAAAAAAAAGAAACAGGAGCAGACGTGGCCTCGGTAAACAAAATAATTAAAACTATTTTAAATGTCATTGAAGTGATTATTGATAATGCCTCATTGGACTTAAATGAACATAACGAAAAGGTTCTTAAGGTAAATGATGTCCTAACTATTATTGCTCATAAGGCTTACAGTTAGCCGACGCCCCGGATGTATAGCAGAGGTCAAATGGAAATTTAATTTGCTCGTGAGAGGATGGGGTAATTACTACGGTAACGCTGTTTTTGTCAAATGGATGAACTTCGGTAGATGAATGGCTAAGGCGACGTATCCGTCAACTTCTTTGGCAACAATGAAAGACTAGAGAGAATCGCGAAAGAGAAATATGCGCTAGATGCCCATGGGCCAAATTAAAATGAGTTTCACTGGATTTGCGAGCAATAGTTATTAGAAAGACGGCCAAGAGTAATATTACTCCCGCAAGTCTATCCAACAAGACACTCTCAGTTGAGAGGGGGGACCTTATAGATGTTTATATGCTAGCTCTTAGGAGCTCGCATAATTACGGATGGAAACGCCGTAAGCCGAATGGCACGTACAGTGTGGTGAGAGGGGGTAAAATCTCTACTCTATTTTTCATGTTGTATTTGCAATGGTACACTCGATTTTCATGCTGTTTTTGCATTGGTACAATCGATTTTACGTGATTTGTACGATAGTGTTGATTTATCAATTTAAATGCTTTAAATTGAAGACATACACTAGTTGTTCTTCGGGGAATTTTTCCTTTGTCTTATATGTCTTTTGAGGACAAAAGGTGCTGGTATGGAGAATTCTCACGATAAGCGTTCAGCCTGGGCCATGGGTCGCAGATTGTTGCTTATTCAATTGATAGTTGTAGTGCTTCAAGCTTTGTTTTTCTTTGTAGGGGAACAATTTTTGGGGTGGAATTTTAAGATTTCAGCATCCGCAGCTGTGTCCTCTTTCTTAGGAGGAATTATTTATTTAATTCCCTTTTCGGCTTACACCTTGTTTGCCCTTGGACGAAAGAGTTCTGATCAATTTGTAGGATTAGTCTTAGCAGATTTTGTTATCGGCTTTATTCTCAAGTTTGTTCTTTTAATAGCGTTGTTTGTTTTGGTGCTGAAGTTTATTCCAACAGTGCATTTTGTGTTGTTCATATCATTTGGAGTGATGTTTATAACACAATGGGTACTGTTAATAGTGTTAAACCACCAGTATTAACAGGTTTTTATAATGAGTAACGAAGAAGAAAGTTCAAAGACCGAAACTTCAGGTTTTAACAGCAGTGAATACATACAACACCATATGCATTTTCTGCAGGCAGATCTTACAACAGGTGAAGTTAAAAACAGTAAGAGCGTAGATAGCGCAGCTCAATATTATGCCTGTATTGAGGAGCAGCATCTTCCAGAAGCTCAGTGTTTGAGTAACCTAAATGCCAAACCTTGTATGGTTTCAGATCTAGGGCGTGGCACTTGTGTACCAGTAGTTGAAGCTGGCACCAAGGAACCAATTTGGGATGCTAATGTAATAAACATTGATTCCACCTTTATATCCATATTTCTCGGTTTTCTTTTTATCCTATTTTTTGGCTTAGCTGTTAGATTTGCTAAAAAAGATGGCGTTCCTGGCAAGTTTGTTACTTGCATTCAAATGATTATTGAGTTTGTAAACAACTCTGTAGAAAGTATCTTTAGCGTTAAAAACAAATTGATTGCCCCTCTTTCACTTACTGTGTTTGCTTGGGTGTTTTTAATGAATCTAATGGACCTTATTCCGGTCGACCTTATTCCACAAATTTGTAAAGCTATAGGGATTCCTTTCGTACGTGTAGTACCATCTGCCGACGTTAATATCACTATGGCTCTTTCATGCTCAATCTTTGTATTAATATTCATTTACACCTTTAAGTATAAGGGTATTAAGGGTTTTATAAAGGATTACACCTTACATCCTTTTAATTCTATATTCTTAATGCCTGTAAACTTGGTACTTGAAGGCGTATCTCTCCTCTCCAAACCTATTTCCCTTGGGTTGCGACTTTTCGGAAATATGTATGCCGGGGAAATGATTTTCATATTGATCACTATTCTCTTTAGTGTCATGTGGGATAAGCTCCCTGTGGGGGCCGCTCTTGGTGGGGTGGTTGATTTGGTGTGGGCTCTGTTCCATATTCTAATCATTTTCTTACAGGCCTTTATATTTATGGTTTTAACAATTGTTTACTTGTCTATGGCAAGTACACAAGAAGAGTAGTTAAGTAATCTAGGAGATATTTAATGGAAAATCTATTTATCGCTGCCGGCTTAATGATGGGTCTTGCTGCAATCGGTGCTGCTATTGGTATTGGTATTCTTGGTGGTAAGTTCCTTGAAGGTGCTGCAAGACAACCAGATTTGTTGCCACTTCTTCGTACTCAATTCTTTATTGTAATGGGCCTTGTTGACGCAATCCCAATGATTGCAGTAGGTCTTGGTATGTACGTAATGTTTGCAGTAGCCAAGTAAAGGCAGTTGTTGCAGTAAAATTTGCTGTAACTTTTGATAATTACTTAGACAAATGAAGGAGTTGTATTGTGAGTTTCAATATGACCTTTATTGTGCAGATCATAGTGTTTTTGATTTTTGTCGCTATCTGCATGAAGTATATCTGGCCGCCGCTAATGAATGCCATTTCAGAACGTCAAAACGAAATTTCTGAAAGTATTAATTCTGCTAAGCAGGCGTCTCAGGAACTTGAGTTGGCTAAGATCAATGCTTCAAAGATTGTAAGCGAAGCCAAAGGTCAAGCACAGACTATTATTGATTCTGCAAATAAGCGTAAGTCAATTATTATTGATGAAGCGGCAGAAGAAGCCAAGAGCGAAAAAGTTCGTATTATCAAATCTGCGGAAGCAGAAATTGAAGCTGAGCGTAATCGCACTATGGAAGAACTGCGTCGTCAGATTTCAGTGTTGGCTGTATCTGGGGCTCAGAAGATTATTGAAAGCAAGCTTGAAGATCCAAGTGATAAGACCTTGATTGACAAAGCTTTGAATAATCTTTAAGGATTGTATATATGTCAGACAGTACCACTATTGCTCGACCATATGCAGAAGCTGCATATGATTATGCAAGCGAACATGGCAAAGTAGAAGATTGGAGAAAGTTTCTTCAAGCTCTGGCTTTAACCATTGAAAATTCGCATATTGTTCAGACTGCTGAAGTACAATCCATGAAAGAATCTTGCGATTTTATCACCAAAATTCTAAGTGGTATGTGTGATAAAAACCAAGAAAATTTCGTTAAACTTCTTATTGAAAATGCACGCTTAAAGTTTGCCACTGATATTTTTAATCAATATCAGTATATTGCCGACCAAAAACAAAGAAGATTTAAGGCTGAAGTAGTTTCTGCTTCAACTCTTGATTCTGCTCAGTTAGCCAAACTAAAGCAAAAATTAGAAGCTAAGTACAACGGCACAGTCGAACTCCAATGCAGTGTCGAACCGGCCTTGATTGGTGGCTTAATCATCAAAGTTGGCGATGAAGTGTTAGACGCAAGCATTCGTACGAGATTGAGTAAGTTATCTCAGTCTCTGCAGTCATAAACAAGGATAATAAGTATGCAACTGAATTCTACAGAAATTGCTGAACTTATAAAAAAGAGAATCGAGCAATTCGAAGTTGTGACCGAATCAAAGGACGAAGGTACTATTGTTTCTGTATCTGATGGTATTATTCGTATCCACGGTTTAAGTGGGGTTATGCAAGGGGAAATGATTGAACTTCCCGGCAATAGATTTGGTCTTGCTTTGAATCTTGAAAGAGATTCTGTTGGTGCCATCGTTATGGGCCCTTATGCTGATATCACAGAAGGGCAAAAAGCTAGATGCACTGGTAAGATTTTACAGGTACCGGTAGGGAATGGCCTTTTAGGTCGTGTAGTAGATACCCTCGGGCGTCCAATTGATGGTAAAGGCCCTGTTGAAAATGATGGCTTTTCACCTGTTGAAGTAATTGCTCCAGGGGTTATTGCAAGAAAATCAGTTTCTCAGCCTATTCAAACTGGTTATAAGTCTGTTGATGCCATGATCCCAATTGGTCGTGGTCAGCGTGAACTTATTATCGGTGACCGTCAGGTAGGTAAAACCGCTTTGGCTATCGACACCATCATTAACCAAAAGAAGAATGGGGTTAAATGTATTTACGTTGCTATCGGGCAGAAAGCTTCTACTGTAGCAAACGTTGTACGTAGCTTGCAGGAACATGATGCTTTAGATAATACTATTGTAGTTGTTGCTACTGCATCTGATACCGCAGCTTTACAGTACCTCGCTCCATATGCAGGTTGTGCAATGGGTGAATACTTCCGTGACCATGGTGAAGATGCTTTGATCGTTTATGACGATTTGTCTAAGCACGCTGTAGCATACCGCCAGATTTCCTTACTTCTTCGTCGTCCACCTGGGCGTGAAGCTTATCCAGGCGATGTATTCTACCTTCATTCTCGTTTGCTCGAAAGAGCTGCGCGCGTTAACGCAGAATACATCGAAAAGATCACTAATGGAAAGGTGAAGGGGCGTACTGGTTCTTTAACTGCATTGCCAATTATTGAAACCCAGGCTGGTGACGTATCAGCATTCGTTCCAACTAACGTAATTTCCATTACTGACGGTCAGATTTTCTTGACTACCCAAATGTTTAATTCTGGTATTCGCCCAGCTGTTGACCCTGGTATTTCCGTATCTCGTGTTGGTGGGGCTGCTCAGACTAAACTTATCAAGAAGCTTTCAGGTGGTATTCGTACAGCCTTGGCTCAGTACCGTGAGCTTGCTGCCTTCTCTCAGTTCTCATCTGATTTGGATGAATCAACTAGAAAGCAGCTTAATCATGGTGAAAAAGTAACAGAACTCATGAAGCAGAATCAGTTTGCGCCATTAACTGTGGCAGAACAGGCTGTATTGCTTTTTGCAGCTGAACGTGGCTTTATCGAAGATGTTGAATTAGCAAAAATCCGTGATTACGAAAATGCGTTAATTGCTTTTGCTAATACTGAATATGCTAGCGACATGCAAGCAATTCAGGAAAAACCTGATTATAACGATGAAGTAATCGAAAAATTAACCACTATTTTGACTAAGTTTAAAGAAACTCAGTCTTACTAGTGCATAATCGGGAGGAGTAGCAATGGCAGGTGCGAAGGAAATACGAACCAAGATTGCCAGTGTGAAAAGCACACAGAAGATTACCAGCGCCATGCAAATGGTTGCTGCTTCTAAGATGCGCCGCGCTCAAGAACGCATGGCGGCAAGCAGACCTTATGCTAATGCTATGCGTCATATGATAAGCCATATTGCACTAGGGCATTTGGAGTACAAACATCCTTATACTCAAGTAAGAGATGTTAAGAATGTCGGATATATTATCGTATCCTCCGATCGTGGTCTTTGTGGTGGTTTAAATATAAATTTATTTAAGCAGGTGCTTAAGCAAATCTGCGAAGACCAAAAGAACGGTATTGGTAGTGCTGTTGCCTTGTTAGGTAATAAAGCTTGTGCCTTCTTTAGTCATCGTGCAATAAAGACTTTGGCTCATTCTTCTGGGATGGGGGATGAACCGAAGATTGAAGATTTGATTGGTTCAGTTCGACTTATGCTAAAGGCGTTTGATAAAGGTGAAATTGACAAAATTTGTTTGGTTTACAACAAGTTTGTTAATTCCATGGTGCAAACTCCTGTAATAGAACAGTTGTTACCGTTACCACGGGATACAGCTAATCAAGCAGATAAGGACTATTATTGGGATTACTTGTACGAACCCGATGCTAAGTCCATATTGGACCAGGTGTTTAAGCGATACATTGAATCTCTGGTTTATCAAGGAGTGGTGGAAAATCTGGCTTCAGAACTAGCTGCAAGAATGGTAGCCATGAAAGCCGCAACTGAAAACGCTGATGAGTTGGTAAAAGATCTGCAGATTGTTTACAACAAGGCTCGTCAAGCAGGGATTACACAGGAACTTACCGAAATCGTTTCGGGAGCTGCTGCGGTATAAATTAATTATTTTAGAGGTACACAATGGGTACAGTAACAGATACTGCAAAAGGTATTGTGGTTCAGGTTATCGGTGCTGTGGTTGACGTCGCATTTCCACATAATGCCGTTCCTGCTGTATACAATGCACTTGAAATCGTAAGTGAAGGTCCGGTTAAAGGGCTTGTTCTTGAAGTGCAGCAACAGATTGGTGGTGGTGTTGTTCGTTGCATTACTATGGGCACATCAGAAGGTTTGGCTCGTGGGGCTGAAGCAATTAATACTGGCAATGCCATTACGGTACCAGTTGGCGCTGAAACTCTCGGTCGTATCATGAACGTATTGGGCGAACCAGTTGACGAACAAGGTCCAATTAACGAGAAGGAAAAGTGGGGAATTCACCGTGCTGCTCCTACTTATGAAGAACAGTCTAATACTACTGAATTATTAGAAACTGGTATTAAAGTTATCGACCTTATCTGCCCATTTGCTAAAGGTGGTAAAGTTGGTTTGTTTGGTGGTGCTGGTGTTGGTAAGACCGTTAATATGATGGAACTTATTAATAACATCGCTAAGGCTCACTCTGGTTTATCAGTATTTACCGGGGTAGGTGAACGAACCCGTGAAGGTAACGACTTCTACTATGAAATGAAGGAATCCAATGTTCTTGATAAGGTTTCCATGATTTACGGGCAGATGAATGAACCACCTGGGAACAGATTGCGTGTAGCGCTTACTGGTCTTACTGTGGCTGAAAAGTTCCGTGATGAAGGTAGGGACGTTCTTCTCTTTATCGATAACATTTACCGTTATACCCTCGCAGGTACTGAAGTATCAGCCCTTCTTGGTCGTATGCCATCAGCTGTAGGTTATCAGCCTACCTTGGCTGAAGAAATGGGGGCGTTACAAGAACGTATTACTTCAACTAAGAATGGTTCTATTACTTCCGTACAGGCTGTATACGTGCCAGCTGACGACTTAACTGACCCAAGCCCAGCAACAACCTTTGCGCACTTGGATGCTACCGTGGTGTTATCACGTAACATTGCGGCGTTAGGTATTTATCCTGCAGTTGACCCACTTGATTCAACTTCAAGACAGCTTGATCCATTAGTTGTTGGTAAAGAACATTACGAAACTGCTCGTGGTGTTCAGACTATCTTACAACGTTACAAAGAACTTAAAGACATTATGGCTATTCTCGGTCAGGACGAACTTTCAGAACAGGATCAGCTTACTGTTGCTCGTGCTCGTAAGATTGAAAAGTTCTTGTCTCAGCCGTTTAATGTGGCTGAAGTCTTTACAGGCCGTCAAGGTAAGTATGTATCTTTGAAGGATACCATTAGAGGGTTTAAGGGGATTATCGAAGGTGAATTCGATTCAATCCCTGAAGCAGCTTTCTACATGGCAGGCTCTATTGATGACGTTTTAGAAAACGCCAAGTCAATGTAATGGTAAGTTGAGGACTTTTTATGGCTGAAGAAACTCAGAATAAGAAAGAAGCGGACAAGAACATTTTGCATTTACGTATTGTAAGTGCAGAAAAATGCCTCTATTCAGACAATGTCCAGGCCATAAATGTTACTGGTGCAGATGGGGAACTAGGGATTCGTCCTGGTCATACAGCACTCTTGTCAACTATACCAGCTGGTAACGCTTCTTATGTTGATATGAATGGGGAACGAAAGTTTGTTCACATTGCCGGGGGAATATTAGAAGTTCAACCGCACAGTGTGACTATTTTGGCTGACACTGCACTGCGTGGTGAAGAAATTGATGAATCTAAAGCTCTTGAAGCTAAGCGTGAAGCAGAAGAAAAACTTGCTCATGCTAGTGCGGATCAAGACTACTCTCAAGCTCTTTCCGAATTGTCACGTGCATTATCTCAGTTGAAGGCGGTAGAACTTTCGAGAAAAATTCGTTCACGTTAGGCCGAAGTAAAACTGACAAGGTAACAACTTTCTTAAATATGTTTAAAAAAAAGCTCCTCCGGGAGCTTTTTTTTCTAAAATCTCCAATAAGACTCCTTCCTCTTTAGGTGGGAGGTGAATTGGTTTTTTTTGCTCTTACCTCTTTTGAGCTTAAATATATGATAATATACTAAGAAAAAGTAATGTAGTGGACTTAGAAGTCCTATACAGTAGAGGTGAAGTGGACACACCTGTAAGAATAAGGATAGCATAGCTATCAAACTTCTTTAGAATTACTCTAATGAGTAATTACGAAGCTCCCACCTCTTTAGGTGGTGAGTAGTTCACTGCCAACTAGAAGTGGTTAGTAGACAATATAATGAGTTTTAGTGAGCGCAAAAACTCATGAATTTAAGAGCCTCAAATTATATTTTGGGGATGGCGGTAAAGCTCTTTTTAATAAGCTTAAGTAGTATTTTAGGTGAATTTATGTCTGTTGAAGTGATTATTTTGGCTGCCGGTAAAGGTTCTCGTATGCATACACATCTTCCAAAAGTGTTGCACAAAATTGGCGGTCAGCCACTTCTTGGTCATGTAATCGCTAACGCAAAGCAATTGAATCCTGCAGCTATCCATATCGTTTATGGTTACGGTGGGGCGGAAGTAAGAACTCAAATTGGTGAAAACTATCATTGGGTTGAACAAAAAGAACAGCTTGGCACAGGTCATGCGGTGTTACAAGCTCTTCCGGCATGTGCGGATCAAAATACAGTGGTAGTATTGCTTGGTGACATGCCTTTAATTACCCCACAAAAACTTACTGAACTTGTAGCACAAGTAGAAGCAACTCATGGCGTGGGGGTTATGACAGCTTGCGTGGATAATCCTTTTGGTTTAGGCCGTATTAAAAGAGATCCTGAAGGTTTGGTTGAAGCTATCGTGGAAGAAAAAGATTGTAGCGCCGCTGAAAAACTTATTAAGGAAATTAATACCGGCGTTATAGCTGCATCTGGAGCAGTGTTGAAACAGTTATTAGCAGAAGTTACTAATGATAACGCTCAGCATGAATACTACCTGACTGATATAATTGCTTTAGGGCGTAAACATAATTTAAAGGTGTCTGCGCTCATCAACCCATGTGTTGAAGAATGTTTAGGGATCAATGATAAAGTTCAGCTCGCTCAAGCTGAACGTATTTACCAGCGTCGAGTGATCAAGTCTTATATGCAAGCGGGCCTTATTGTGGCTGATCCGGAACGCTTAGATATTCGTGGAGAACTTACTTTTGGTAGCAATACCTTCGTGGATATCAATGTAATCATTGAAGGTAATGTTAAGCTTGGTCACAACGTTGTTGTTGGGGCGGGGTCAGTTCTAAAAAATTGTGTTATTGATGATGACTCTGTTATTAGCCCTTATACTGTAATTGAAGATTCTGATATTGGGCGTGGGGCTACACTTGGTCCATTTGCACGTTTTAGACCTGGTTGTACCTTAAAAGAAAATGTTCATGTAGGTAACTTTGTTGAAGTTAAGAAGTCAACTTTAGCAGCCGGTACTAAAGCGGGGCATTTATCTTACCTCGGTGATAGCGATATTGGGACTAATGTAAATATCGGCGCCGGGACCATTACTTGTAATTATGATGGGGCCAATAAGTGGAAAACCATTATTGGTGATGATGTATTTGTAGGGTCTGATACTCAATTAGTTGCTCCAGTTGAAGTAGGAGCAGGAGCCACTATAGGTGCAGGGACTACGGTAACTAAGAATGTTGCTCCAAATACTCTCGTTATTACTCGAGCAAAATTACGAGAAATTGAAGGTTGGAAACGTCCGCAGAAAATTAAAAAATAAGCGGTAGACTGAAAGAGGAAAATAATATGTGCGGAATTGTGGGGGCTGTTGCTCAAAGAGACGTATCTGGCATTCTTTTAGAAGGATTAAGACGCCTTGAATACCGTGGTTACGATTCAGCAGGGATTGCGGTCGTAAATGCTAACCATGAACTAAAGAGAATCAGAAGCCTTGGCAAAGTTAAAGAATTAGTGGCTAAGGTTGAACAAGATAGTATCCCTGGTGGTTTAGGTATTGCTCATACTAGATGGGCTACTCATGGAAAACCTTCTGTAAATAACGCTCACCCCCATGTTTCTGGTTCGGTTGCGCTCGTACATAACGGCATTATTGAAAATTACAGCGACATTAAAACCAAACTTATTGCCAAAGGGTTTAAGTTTGAGTCAGAAACAGATACAGAAGCTTTAGTTCATTTAATTGCTTTTAATAAACGTACAACTCCAAATTTATTAGCTGCCGTACAAAAGACAGTTAAAGAAATTCGTGGGGCTTACGGTACTGTAATCATTGATTCGCAAGAACCAAATCATTTAATTGCGGCTAGAAGTGGAAGCCCAATTGTTATTGGCCTTGGAATTGGGGAAAATTTTGTAGCTTCCGATCCATCAGCTCTACTGCCTGTAACAAGAAGATTCATCTTTTTACAAGAAGGCGATATTGCTGATATTACTAGATTTTCAATTACCATTTATGATCAAAATGGCCATGTGGTTGAACGCCCAGTTACAGAATCAGAATTATTAAATGATGATAACATCAAAGGCAATTATCGCCACTTTATGCAAAAAGAAATCTATGAACAAGGTACAGCCATTTGCAATACTCTTGAAAACAGATTAACTGACAACAAGATTTGTGCGGAAGCTTTTGGGGCGGAAGCGCCTGCTATCTTTAAGCAAGTAGAAAACATTAGAATTATTGCCTGTGGAACTTCTTATCACGCTGGGTTAATAGCGCGTCAATGGTTTGAAGAATATCTAGGCATTTCAACCCAAGTTGAAATTGCGTCTGAATTTAGATACCGTAAGAGCGTCAAAGCACCAAATACATTATTTGTAACTTTGTCTCAGTCTGGTGAAACCGCTGATACTTTGGCGGCTTTACGACTAGCTAAAGAACAAGGGTATATGAGCTCACTTGCCATTTGTAATGTCCCTGATTCATCTTTGGTTAGAGAATCTGAACTCGTATTTTTAACTAGAGCAGGACGTGAAATAGGTGTGGCTTCAACTAAAGCTTTTACGACTCAATTGATAGCCTTGTTGTTATTAATGGGAGCTATTGGCAACATTAAGGGGATTTTAACAGCTGAAGCGGAACAACATTTAATTAAATCAATTAAATCTGTTAGTGGTTCCATCAATGAAGTGTTGAAATTAGACGCTTCGATTGAAAAATTGTCGCTTGAATTCGTTAATCGCCATAACAGTTTGTTCTTAGGTCGTGGCAGTTTATTCCCTGTGGCATTGGAAGGTGCTTTAAAGCTTAAGGAAATTAGTTATATTCATGCTGAAGGTTATGCTGCTGGTGAATTAAAGCATGGCCCATTAGCATTAATTGATTCTGATATGCCTGTAATAGTTGTAGCGCCAAAGAACGATTTGTTTGAAAAGCTAAAATCAAACATTGAAGAAGTTGCAGCTCGCGGTGGTATTCTTTATGTCTTTAAGGGGCGTGATATTGATTTTGGGGATAATGATTCAGCTAATATTAGATGCATCGATGTACCGGAAGTTGATGATTTAATTGCGCCAATTGTTTATACCGTGCCTTTGCAGTTATTAGCGTACCATGTAGCTATCATAAAAGGGACTGATGTGGATCAACCACGAAACCTCGCAAAATCTGTGACGGTTGAGTAATCCATAATTCAAGACGTAATACCAAAGGTATTCGTTATAGAATTAAATAGTGCCAGTTCTCTTAAAGCGAGGGAGCTGGCTATTTGTTAATAAGATTGATGATTAAGGAATAGAAGATGTTTACCCTAGGTTGCCATTTATCTTCTTCTGCTGGCTATTTAAAAATGGCGGAAACAGCAGTGTCCATTGGGGCTAATACTTTTCAATTTTTTACACGAAATCCTAGAGGCGGGGCGTGTAAGCCAATTGACCCTAATGATATTTTAGCTTTTAAAAATTATTGTGCTGACCATGGAATTGAAAAAATTCTCGCTCATGCTCCATACACATTAAATGCTTGTTCTGCCGATCCTAAAATTAGAAATTTTGCTAAAAACACTATGGCAGACGATCTTAAACGCATGGAATATACTCCGGGTAATTTCTACAATTTTCATCCGGGTAGCCATGTGAAACAAGGGGTTGAGCTAGGGATTCAATATATTTTAGAAATGCTAAACGAGATTTTAACCCCAAAACTTTCAACGACCGTGTTATTAGAGACTATGTCTGGAAAAGGCAGTGAAGTTGGGCGTTCATTCCAAGAATTAAAGTGTATTATTGATGGGACCAAGCTAAATGAAAAGCTTGGGGTGTGCCTGGATACTTGTCATATTTGGGATGCGGGCTATAACTTAGATACTGATTTAGATGGAGTTCTTGAAGAATTTGACCGCGTCATTGGGCTTGATAGATTAAAGGCGATTCATTTAAATGACAGTAAAAACCCAAAAGGGAGTGCTAAGGACCGTCATGAATGCATCGGCCAAGGTTACATTGGCCTTGAAACTTTGTCTCAAGTGATAAATCATCCGGCTTTACGCCACCTACCGTTTTATTTGGAAACCCCACAGCCTGATCTTGATGGCTATAAAGCGGAAATAGCAATGCTTAGAAAAATGCGTCAGGAAGCTTAAATGAACTTTTTAAGAGCCATGGTAAAAAATTGCGTAGCCGGGTTGATGTTAAGTGTTGGATTTTGTTCCATAGCTTGGGCTTCAGCTTCAACTATTGAAAATACGAGCGCTGATAACTCATTACAAGTTTGTGCGGTTCCACAACTTTACGATTCTCTTTTAGCGATAAAAGACCGATATGTAAAGGAACAAAAGCTAGCCCCTGAGACGATTAACTTTATCTTTCGTCCGGCAAGCCTTATGTATAATCAAATTCAAAATAAAGAACTCAAGTGTGATGTCTTTTTAGGTAATGATGTTCGTTATCCGGGGTTATTAATTAAAAGTGAAGTAGCAGATCCAAAAAGCCTGCATGCTTTTGCTCGAGTGCAATTAGTTTTATGGTCAATTACTTCCATTGTTGATGAATCATGTAAGGTTTTAACAAACGGGGTCTACACAAAGATTTCCTTACCTAATCCTAAAACCCAAGCTTCAGGTTATGCGGCGTTAAATGCTTTAGGCAAATTTGGTTTAGACCCCAAAAAAATTAGAAGTAAGTTGATGTATGGGGCGAATGAATATCAAACCTTGAGTTTCATTGTTAATGGCAATGTTATCATGGGCGTTTTACCTAAAAATTTATTAGAAGGTAGTTCTTTTGGTAAGAGCGGGTCTTTTTGTGTAATCCCAGAACAATATTACGAACCTTTGTATTATTATTCTGTGCGTTTAAAGACCTCAAAAGAAGTTCAAGCCAATGCGTTCATTGCCAACTTGCATAGCGACCAAGCAAAACAAGTTTTTACCAAGTTTGGTTTTAAATAGTTTTTTTTAATTTTGTGTAATAATATACGGATATTGAGTTTTTAAAGTGCATTTATACCTAGAACTTTTGCATTAAATGCTAGAATTACAACGAAATATTTTGTAATAATTTTGAACGAATATAAGTTTTTGGGTTCTTATTTTTATGTAGCTTTATTATTTTGGATTGTAATTAAAGAACTCTAACTAATTCCGTAAGGGGGATTTTATGATATACGAAATGGATATTGTGATTCGTAGTAAGCATGGATTACATGTGCGCCCATGTGCTTCCTTGGTAAAAATCTGCTCTAGTGAACCAGGGGTTTCTGTAAAGATTAAAAACACTTCAGAAAATACTATGTATGTTGATGGGAAAAGCATGATGCAAGTATCTTCATTGCGTGCTTCATGTGGACAAAATCTACATTTTGTTTTTGAAGGTGAAAATCCGAACAATTTGGCAGAAAAAGTCGCAGATTTCTTCTCTAGACTAGATTAACTTGTAGTTTGACGCTCGAAATTAGCGTGATTAAGTACCCATATTTTGCGGATTTTTATATATCTAGCAATATGGGCAAATACCCCCAGCT
>UQCV01000009.1 GCA_900539665.1 uncultured Succinivibrionaceae bacterium
GCTCGAGCCGTACGGCCAATGCGATGCACATAAATATCGGCGGTACGCGGTAAATCAAAGTTAATCACATGGGTAATATCAACCACATCTATACCACGAGCCGCCACGTCGGTAGCTAGCATGATAGTTACTTCATTATTCGCAAAGCGTTGCATTGCTTGGATTCGCTTGTCTTGATCCATCTCCCCGCGCAAATAGCAAAATTTAAAGCCATCTGCATCAAGTCTCTTCACAAGTTCCGCCAAACGTTCTCTAGTTTTGACAAATACGATGCTTTTTTCTAAACGTTCATCGCTAAGAAGCGCTTCTAAAACTTTAATTTTATGCTCTAGATCATCGGCGTAATACTTGTACTGGGCAATCTTACGACGTTCTGACCGCGGAGAATCGATATGAATTTCAACTGGCTTTTCTAGGACTTCGTTGGCAAAACGTTCTAATAAAGGCCCTTCTAAGGTAGCAGAAAACAACATCGTTTGTTCACGACGCTCGGCTGCCTCTGAAATTTCTGCTACATCATCGATAAAGCCCATATCAAGCATCCGGTCAGCTTCATCTAAAACGAGAATTTCCACCCCGCGAATATCGAACGCCTTCTTGCGGAGGTACTCGATTAAACGGCCAGGAGTTGCAATCACAATATCAGTTTTTTCAGAAATAACTGGTAATTGTTCTTCATGTTGAACCCCACCGATAATGGTGCCAATTTTGATTTCAGGTATATACTTCGCTAACATTTGAGCATGTTCGCTAATTTGTAACGCGAGCTCTCTAGTTGGCGTTAAAATAAGGATTCGAGCCAACCCCTGTCTACTGCCCGGAAAATCGAGTAAATGTTGTAAACATGGAAGTAAAAAGGCTGCAGTCTTCCCAGTTCCAGTGGGAGCATCTGCTAAGATATCCATCCCATCTAAAGCTTCTGGAATCACTTCAAGCTGTACATTGGTTGGTTTTTCATAACCAGCTTCAAGGCAGGCCGCAATCAAGCGGTCATCAAGTTCCATTTCTTCAAATTTCATTCACAAATTCTCCCAGCGCATCTTTTTCGCCTTGTAAAAATGAGTGGTTTTCTCCGGCTAATAAACTTAAGTCCAAGAAAAAAAAAACATCAATATAAACAAACCAAAAGTCGTTAAAGCCCCGCAACTGCGGGGCTCTAGTTAATAAGAGCAAGCCTTCATATTAAAAACTTAAACCACTTTTATTAACGCCTACTAATCGCCTTACAAGACTTCTACTTCTAAACTAAGTCTTTTTAGTCGTTATATTCCGGCACATAGCCTGCTAATAAATCAGCATCGTGACACTTAATAATAAGGTCAACCATAGCCTTAATTTCAGGGTCTACAGGCTCCACCCGACGTAATAAATAACGCACTAATTCAAGGTCTGTTAAATTTAAAAAGTCATTATACTTCTTAAAAGTTTCTTCACCTAAAGTCGGCAAGTGGCGATCAACAAACGGCTCAAGCATCAAATCTAATTCTCGCATGCCGCGTCTAGTCTTCCACCGTAAACTATCCCATTGTTGTTCTGTGGCCATGACTTCCTTCCTTAACTACTTTAAACGGCAATTGGCGCCTTAATTACAGGGTATGGATCGTAATTTTCAATAATAAAGTCTTCAAACTTATAATCAAAAATTGAATCTGGCTTCCGCGCAAATCTTAAGGTTGGTAGTGCTCTTGGCGTTCTAGATAATTGGAGCTTAGCCTGTTCTAAGTGGTTCAAATAAAGATGCACGTCGCCCCCAGTCCACACAAAATCACCAGGTTCCAGATCGCATTGCTGCGCCATCATATGTAATAACAAAGAGTAGCTAGCAATATTAAATGGTAGACCTAAGAACGTATCACAGCTTCTTTGGTAAAGCTGGCAGCTTAATTTACCATCAGCCACATAGAACTGAAATAAAGCATGGCATGGTGGCAATTTCATGTTATCGATATCTGCCACATTCCACGCACTAACAATCATGCGACGACTGTCAGGAGTATTTTTAATTTGGTTAACAACATTGGTGATTTGGTCAATATGACGCCCGTCTGGAGCAGGCCAAGAACGCCACTGATAACCATATACTGGACCTAAGTTGCCATTTTCATCGGCCCATTCATCCCAAATGGTAACCTTATTGTCATGCAAATAACCGATATTAGTATCGCCCTTTAAAAACCAAAGTAGTTCATGAATAATAGAACGCAGATGGCATTTTTTGGTGGTAACCAACGGAAAACCATCTTTCATGGCAAAACGCATTTGGTAACCAAAAACAGATTTAGTCCCAGTGCCGGTTCTATCAGTTTTAACGGCCCCGTGGTCCATAATGTGTTGCATAAGTTCTAGATACTGCTTCATATTTTACTAGGCTTAAGCCCGGCTCCTAATTTGATTTGTTCATTTAATAAAGAGCGAAAGCTTCGCTCTTTAGATCCTTAGCTACATTAGGCTTCCTCAAGTAAGACTTGGCTCCTAGTGTATGTAGCGAGATTGAAATTTGGTTTTGGTTTACTTTGCACTTAAGTTAAGTTTTAGCTTAGGTTTTCGACCTTTTTAGCCGTGAACCCAAAGATTAAATCTTAATCGTGCTTAGCTTGGCGCAAAATACCAAGCATATTCAAAAGCCCTTTCTTTTCGGCATAGCTACGGTATAAACGTCTAATTTCATCCGCGCTAGATGACTTGATAGCCTCATTGAAGACAGCTTCAAGCTCAGCGATATTTACGTGTCTTAAAATATACTTAACTAACGGAATGCTAGTATAGTTCATACTAAGTTCACGGTAACCAATAGAAACTAACATCATAGCCCCTAATGGATCGCCAGCTAATTCACCACACACGGAAATTGGTTTATTAATTTCGTGGTTACAAATTCTAAAGAGACGAGAGAATACACGTAACATGGAAGGCTGGAAGCAATCATAAAGCTTAGCCACTTTTGGATTACCACGGTCAACAGCTAACATGTATTGAGTTAAATCGTTACTCCCGATGGAGAAGAAATCGATATGTGGCGCTAAATCTTCTAAGATAAATGTGGCCGCCGGCACTTCGATCATGGCCCCAAGTTTTGGATAGCTGATAACCGTACTAAACTCTTCACAAATTTCGTTGTATGCTTGATCAAGCAAAGCTTTAGCCTGTAAAACCTCTTCCAAGCTTGAAATCATTGGCAACATGATTTCTAGATTGTCATACTTACGCCCAGCTTTAAGCATGGCTCTAAATTGAGTTAAGAGTAGATTTGGTCTATCCAAACTAATGCGAATCCCACGCCACCCTAAAAATGGATTGAGTTCATTTACCGGTAGATATGGGAGTGGTTTATCCCCACCCACGTCCATTGTACGCATAATCACTTTGCGATCCGCAAAGTTCTTCAAGACCTCTTCATAGTGACGACATTCCTCAAGTTCGGTTGGGAAGGTCTTATGCATCATGAATTCAACTTCAGTACGATAAAGCCCGACCCCGTCGATCATTGGTAAAAGTTCCTGCACATTGTCTTCCACACTAAGACCTGCATTTAAATTTACATTTATATGCACCTGGTCTTCAGTTTCCGCTGGCAGATTACGTTCATCCATGTAGACTCGGCTGTTTTGGGCATTAGCTGTCATCATCCCGCTATATTCGGCGATTACACCTGCTGGTGGGTCGATTAAAAGCTCACGTCTAATACCATCTACAATGAACAAGTGACGGTCAAGCTTTTGTAAAGGTAAAGACACCCCCATCAAGGTTGGGATATTCATATTACGCGCTAAAATAGCCGCTAATGAATTCCCACCGCCACGCAAAGAAACAATCCCCGCAATGCGTTCGCGCGGTACTTCAGCAATTAAAGCTGCAGTTATTTCTTCAGCTAACAAAATCACCGGTTCAGAAAAATCAAAATCTTCTAAATAGCTGTGAGCTAAGCGGGACAAAATACGTTGCGCCAAATCGTTAATACTTAAGGCTTCTTCCTTTTGTCCGGCTGCTTCTTTATTTTTGATTAAATCTTCAGTTACTAGCTTAACAGCAGATGATGCACACCAAGATTCATCGTAAATCTTTTGGTCTACGGCACAAGTAAACTCACCATCTTCAAGCAACTGCTGATAAGCATCAAAAACATTAGATAAATCCTGCTTTTTAACAGTGTCGTAAATTCTAAGGGTTAAGGAATCAAGGTCTAACTGAAGCTGAAACACCGCTTGGTGAAAGAGTTCAACCTGCATTTCAGGATCGTCAGTCTTCTTAAGTAGAACCTGCTCAAGTTCCATATGAGGTTGCCATACCCAACCACGAGCAATAGCGATCCCGCCAGAACCAAAGTCACAAGCTAAAGGTTCTTCATGGGTTTCAGATTCAGATTTTTCTTTTAAGTCTGAAAGATAGAGGATAGACGCAAGTTGAGCCGCTAAAGTTACCAAAAATGATTCTTCAGTTTCAGTAAACTGTCTAGAATCCTTTTGCTGGATAATTAGAACCCCAAGGACTACACCTTCATGCTCAACCGGTACCCCTAAGAAAGAACGAAATTCTTCTTCCCCAATTTCAGGAATATATTTGAAGTTTGGATGGTTTTGCGCGTCAGCTAGATTTAATAATTCATTACGCTTCCCCACTAAACCTACAAGCCCTTCCCCAAAGCGAAGCACTACCTTACCTACAGATTCACGACTCAAGCCATCTGTAGCCACTAAACGGTAACGCTGTCTTTGCTGTTCGGCAATATAAACCGAACAACAATCTACACACAGGGCCTCACGGGTTCTATGTACTAAAAAATCTAGCGCTTTTTCAATGTTAGGCTCTTTTAATACCTGTTCAATAATCTGCCTTAATGTCGTTAACACCCTGTTACCTCCGAAATCTTCTGCGTGTTTCCCTGCGGGGTTGCCGGCTCTTTTTATCAATAACCGTGCTGGCTTGACTTAGCGGAATCGCTAAATGAGCAAATTCCTTTAGCACCCTCCGGTATACATCACGCTTAAACGGAACTACTTGCCGTACCGGATACCAATATGTCACCCATCTCCAGCCATCAAATTCTGGCACTGAATAATGGTTGAATACAATTTTTTCCTCATGCTCTTCGTTAATGAGGAGTAAAAACCATTTTTGACGCTGCCCTACGCACACTGGCTTTTCATCCCAGTGGATCAAACGTTGCGGTAAACGATAGCGGAGCCAATTGCGAGACACTGCTAAAATTGTCACATCATTTTTGGACAATCCGAGTTCTTCACCTAACTCACGATACATCGCCTGCTCAGGACTTTCCCCTGGATTTATCCCTCCTTGTGGGAACTGCCATGAATTCTGACCAATCCTGCGAGCCCACAGTACCTGACTATCACGATTGCAGATTACAATTCCTACGTTGGCTCTGTAGCCTTCAGCGTCGATCACGAACAAAATTCCTATTTACAAACAACATTAGACCGTAAGGTCTCTTCGTCAAACACCTCTAATTTTACCATATTCCTCCCCCTTGATCCGTATTTGCCTTCTAATATCGGATATAATGTCTCAAACCAAGAACACTTTAGAAGTAAAGAAGTCCAACCAACTTTCTCCGAGCCCTTATTCTCAATAAAAAGGCTGCTTTAAGTGCCTTCCTGTTTCTAAAGATTTGTCCCAATTTAAGTTACAAAACTAAAGTTACAAAGCTAAATTTACAGGATTTGCTATGAATAATCCCCCTGACAGCAGAATCACCCTTTATTGGCGCGCCCGAGCCTTAGTTGGTTTAAATGTAGCCCAGGTCGCTAAAATATTAGGCATTCCCTTGCCAACTAATCCCAAGCTTGCCAAAGGTTTCGTGGGCCAACTAGCTGAAATTGCGCTTGGCGCCACTGCAGGAGCAAACCCCATTCAAGATTTTCCTGATCTTGGAGTTGAACTTAAAACCATCCCTATTAGCCCTAACGGCCAGCCAGCAGAAAATACTCACGTCTGTATCTTGTTAGATTATTTACTGCGAGGACAACAATTTGCGACCTCAAATGTCCTAAATAAACTAAGCTGTGTGTTATGGTTACCGATAGAAGGTGATACTAATATTCCCCTAGCTATGAGAAAATTTGGCAAGTCATTTTTCTGGGTCATGAACGAGGCTGAACGCGCGCAAATTCAATGCGATTGGGAAGAAATAATGGAAGCATTAGTGCTAGAGCGTAATCCAAGAGAACTTTCAGCTTTAGGTAAATACCTTCAATTAAAGCCTGCAGGCAAAAGAAATAACGAACGCCAATATGGGTTCTATCTTCGTAAAAAATTCACCAACACCATCCTCGAAAGATTTTTAACAGGCGAGCTTGAGGCCATGCAAGAACAAATCATCACCTCTTTATCCCCAAGTTTATAATCACGCCCTCATAAAGTCATTAAATATGGCCCCATCATCATGCTTAGAATTTTCCTAAGTCGATGTTTTTAATTTAATGATTTCTCTTACGTTTAATTATATATTTTATATAATTAACTACAAAATCATAGAGATCTATTAAAATAGTGACCCCTTCTTTTATTTTCCAGATATCGACACAGATATAATTATCATTTTAAATGCTAACGTTTTCACAGAAAAAATTGTGTTCCCTTGACACAATTTTTATGTTTAGTGATAGACAGAAACCTCTCTATTGGTTAATGTGGGCATATAAGGTTCATAGTGTTGCACTATTGACCAATATTATAAAAAAACATTATATATTATTTATAACTTAAAACATTTAGGAGTGATGAATGAGCACCACAATCAAAAGCCTAAAAACCAAGATTAAGGTAACCTTCTTCATCTCAGAAGAAGCTACCAGAGGAGCCAAGGAAATCTATCTTTGGTGCGAACATAACGGTTGGAGTCCAATTCCGCTCGTTAAGAGCACCGCTAAAACCACTGCCGGTTCTTTTAGCACCAGTATCGACTTACCAAAAGAAGGTCTAAAAGATCGTTACGAATATCGTTTCCAGTATTTTATGGAAGACGGTTCTTCACTTTTTGATAACGACTGGAATGCAGATGGTTATTGCCCAACCTCTATGGGTAATGACAACTCTTACTTTAACACCCAGGTGGCCGAACCTGAAGTTGAAGCTGAACCTAAAAAAGCAGACCCTGTAAAGGCCGAAGCTAAGAGTGCTACCAAGACTACCGCTAAAACTACTAGTAAGTGTGCGTCAAAGACTTGTTGCCGTAGCCGGAGCAAGACTACCGCTACTAAGACTACTGCTAAAGCTAAAACCACAGCTAAGAAGTAACAGCTTCTGTAGTTCATTAGCCTAAGGCCTATCAAAACACTATCACATTAATCTTTAAGGGCGATTTTTTAATCGCCCTTTTTGCTATTATTGAAGTTTAGAGAGCCCTACAAAATAACTCAGCCATAAAAAACACAGGGGATCGCTGTGACCCCCTGTGTTATGACCTATTTTATACTTGGGTATGACCTCACGGCCATATTCCCACTTTCTGATATCTATCCGATAGGATATTACTTATCAGACTTTGAAGTAAGCTTTTCAGTAATACGAGCTGCTTTACCAGTAAGCTGACGCAAATAGTAGAGCTTAGCACGACGAACCTTACCACGACGGGTAACTTCGATAGAAGAGATGAGTGGGCTGTGAGTCTGGAATACACGTTCCACACCTTCGCCATTAGACATCTTTCTTACAGTGAAAGCAGAGTGCAAACCGCGGTTACGCTTTGCAATAACAACACCTTCGTAAGCCTGAAGACGTTCTTTGTCGCCTTCAACTACACGTACCTGTACACGAACGGTGTCACCAGCGCCGAATGCTGGAACATCGCTACGCATCTGTTCCTGTTCGATTTGTTCAATAATTGTCATTTTTAAATTTCCTACCTAGGATATACTGATAACTCTCTACTGTTTTTCCTTTTCGCCAGACTTTTGATCTCGTTCTCGCAGATAAAGGGCAAGAATTTTTTCTTGCTCGTCAGTCAGAGCTAGGCTTTGCAAAATATCAGGACGCCTTTCACAAGTGCGAATTAAACTTTGCTTTAGCCGCCATTTCCTTATTTCCTCATGATTGCCACTTAAGAGCACATCAGGCACGCGAAGACCGTCTATTTCCACTGGACGTGTATATTGCGGACAATCAAGCAACCCTTGGGCAAATGAATCCTCCACTGCACTTAGCTCATCACCAAGCACTCCCGGCACTAACCGGCTAATGGCATCAATCATTACCATGGATGGTAGCTCACCACCACTTAACACGTAGTCCCCAATGGACCACTCTTCGTCGATCAATGTTTCAATGATTCTTTCATCAATGCCTTCATATCGTCCCGCCACAAAGATTAACTCTTTGTTTTGTACGAGTTCAGTACAACCTTGATGATTAAATACTCGACCTTGCGGTGACATATAAATCACCTTTGCCTCCGGCAACAACTTTTTAGCATGCAAAATTGCATCGCGTAGAGGTTGCACCATCATCAGCATTCCAGGCCCGCCCCCGAAAGGACGTTCATCGACCTTCTGATGTTTGTCATAAGCAAAATCACGTGGATTTACGCAAATAACTTCTAACAGCTTGTGTTTAACTGCGCGCCCTGTGACCCCACATTCGGTCAACGCCCGGTACATTTCCGGGAATAGACTTATAACGCAGATACGCATAAGTACACCTTTTGTGGAGGACTAAAAATCCGGGTCCCAGTCAACTAGTATGATTTTTTCGTCCAAATTAACCTCATCAACCACATGAGCTAAATAAGGTATTAATCTTTCCTTAAGACCATACTGATCATCTTTTGGGGCTTTGAGCACCAATACGTCGTTAGAACCTGTTTCCATAAGTGAAGTGACGGTACCGAGTTCATAGCCTGCGCGGTTACGCACCGTAAGACCAATCAGATCTCTCCATCTGTATTCACCTTCTGGTAATTCTGGCAATGAGCTGCCAACAATCCCAATTTCCGCATTAGTAAGTCCCTGGGCAATTTCACGAACATCATAACCTTTGATCTTCGCAACAAAGCCCTCGCCATGGCGACGATAGTCCTCAAGGACGATCTCAACCCACGGCTGTCCATTGATTCGCATGAACCAAGGACTGTACGTAAATAGACTTTCTGGATTCTGAGTGAATGAATTCACCTTAAGCCAGCCTTTGATGCCGTAAACGACCCCAAAACGCCCCATTACTTCCGGTTCTTCCATTGCCATCATGAATTCCTTAAATCTCAATCCGTATTAAGCAGCAGCTACTTCAGCCTTCTTGTCTTTAACAAGCTTAGCTACGCGATCAGATAACTGAGCGCCGTTTGACTGCCAGTATTCAACACGTTCAAGATTAAGTCTTAACTTTTCTTCTTTACCAGTAGCAATCGGGTTGTAAAAACCGATGTTTTCAATAAAACGACCGCATAATGCACGACGTGAATCTGCAACTACAACCTGGTAGAAAGGACGCTTCTTTGCGCCGCCACGTTGTAAACGAATGATTACCATATCATCGTCCTCTATAAAATAAGGTTCAAAAAATTTGGGGCACAATACCCCGACTCTATATATAAAATAGGTTGCAAAATTTTAACTGTTCCACAAAATTTTGCAAGCAAAATTTACTATTTTACGAATTTTAGGATCAAATTCCCCGGACCAAAAGCTAATCAAAAATGGAGAAGGTTAAGTTTTCTGAAAAAACCTCCCCAAAAACAAAAACGAGGTCTAATGTGACCTCGTTTAATCTAGTCTAAATGGCTTGCTTCCACGTGACATCCTCCCCCACCTATAGAGGTGGGGGACTTCTTGCCGAGTTCAGTTAAAAAAAAGCCAAGCTTAAATTAACCAAAATACCCCGGTGGTACCATGCCTTTCATAGCCCCAATGAGACGACGCATGCCACCTTTAGCTTGAAGGCGCTTCATCATCTTTTGCATCTGGTCAAATTCTTTAAGGAGTTTGTTTACTTCACTAATATCAACCCCTGAACCTTCAGCAATACGCTTTTTACGGGAGCCCTTAATAATTTCAGGCTTACGTCTTTCCTTTGGAGTCATGGAATTGATGATGGCTTCTTTACGATAGATTTCTTTATCGTTCATCTTATCTTTTATTTCATCCGGAATAGAATTGATCCCAGGAAGCTTATCAAGCATGCCCATCATGCCACCCATATTACGAAGTTGCCCGATTTGTTCACGGAAGTCTTCTAAATCAAAGCCTTTGCCTTTCTTGAACTTTTCCGCCATTTTTTCGGCTTTCTTGGTGTCGACCTTACGCTGTAATTCTTCAACTAAGGTAAGTACGTCCCCCATATCAAGAATACGGCTAGCCATACGATCTGGATGGAATGGTTCTAAAGCTTCAATCTTTTCCCCAGCCCCTAAGAACTTAATTGGCTTACCAGTAATGCGACGGACAGACAATGCCGCCCCACCACGAGCATCACCGTCAATCTTAGTTAAGATAACCCCAGTCAGCGGAAGGGCTTCACTAAAAGCCTTAGCTGTATTGGCCGCGTCTTGACCAGTCATGGCATCAACCACAAAAAGAGTTTCAATTGGGTTTACCGCTGCATGAAGCTCTTTGATTTCTTTCATCATGTCTTCATCTACGTGGAGACGCCCTGCGGTATCGACAATTAAGACATCCATAAAAGAAAGCTTAGCTTGTTTTAACGCCTTGTTAGCGATATCAACAGGATTTTCTTCAGTCGATGAGGCAAAGAATTCTACCCCAACATCACGGGCTAAAGTTTTAAGCTGTTCAATAGCCGCCGGACGGTAAACGTCAGTACTTACCAACATTACCTTTTTCTTTTGACGTTCCTTTAAAAAGAGCGCCAATTTAGCGGTAGAGGTGGTTTTACCAGCCCCTTGAAGACCTGCCATCAAAATAACTGATGGTGGCTGGCTATTTAAGTCTAAAGATGAATTTTCTTCACCCATGACACTTTTTAATTCATCGAATACAATTTTAATAAATTCTTGGCCTGGGTTAAGAGCGGTACTTACCTCAGTCCCTAAAGCCTTGGTCTTGACTTCGTTAATAAAGTCTTTAATTACAGGCAAGGCTACATCAGCTTCCAGAAGCGCCATGCGTACTTCACGCAAAGTATCCTTGATGTTATCTTCTGTTAGACGGCCCTGACCGGTAATATTGCGCAGGGTTTTTGTTAGTCTATCCGTTAAATTTTCAAACATTTAATTTTCCAAAACTAAGTAGCCGGCCCGCTCGCATATTACATATCAAGCATATTACATATCAAAGAGACCGGAAAAATATAAAGTATGAATTAGTGGCCCGCTAAACCAAAGCTTTAACGAGGCCTAGTATTATCATATCTTAAAACAAATTAGTTCTAAATTATACGCAGTCGATTATCTTCACGCAACAAACACGCCTTTTGGGATGGCCCAAAAGAGAGCAGGAGAACAATTTCGTTCTCCTGCTTTAAATTATACCCAAGTTTTTAACTGTAAATGGCCTTAAAGCCCTAACGCATAACCCACACCTACTTATTTAAAGCGGTGCCGTAAAGCCCTTTCCACTACATTTTCAGGCATTCTTTCTCTTAATAGAGCCATATACTCGCGCGTGCGTATCGATTGCGCAGGACTTGCCGGCACGACGCCATGGAGCCACGAATATGCCTCCTCATAATCGCGCGGAGAACCTAAGTTGCGGGCTAACATCCCACCCCAATCAATCCGCGCTGGCACAAAGCCCATCATCGCAGCTTCATGCATCATCGATTCTGACTTTACTACATCTTGAGAAACATAACGCCCCGTTTCGTAGAAAAAGGCTAATCTTCGCATCGCAGCGGGATAACCTAAATCCACGGCTTGTTGAATGTAATAAATGCCATTGCCTATATTACGCGTAAAGCAGGCTCCATTTATTAACATTTCGCCATACAAAAACTCGTACGCTGCCGCCATACCCTTACGGGCTCTTTTTTCAATATCAGAAGCAAATTGGCATTGGTTCAACGTCTTAATTACATAAATGTGATTTCCGCGTTCAACCCATTGGTTGATTTCGTCTGGCGTATACACATGAACTAAAGGAGTTTCTTCGTCAGACGAAGTATATTTTGGTGCTATCGATTCACTAATCGCACTTTGAATCTTAGCTGGTGCTTCTCCATGATCCGGAGTCGAAGTGTCAGCTAATGCGCTTGCCTCTGGTGCCACAGGCTCTTCAGCTTGAGCCCAGGCAAAGCTTGAAGCGATGGCTAAAACCCCACCCGCTATTTGTAAAATTTTATTCATTGCCTAGCACCTCCGAAATGCGAAGTTGTTATCTTAATTGAACCTAGTGTCATTTAATATGTAACTAGGAACCTTAAGTTCAAAACCAAACCATATGATATGGTTTTGAATTTAAGGTTAAGATTTGCCCCTAAGCCTAAAGCCTATGTAAGTCAAACCTCTGTAACCCTAGTATTCTTCAATTTATAGTTTTTTAGCCTGTTACTAATTTTTAACCTTTAATTAAAGGTTAGTTTTTTAAAACCCCAAATTTAAGGCCTTTTTTCCAAAAAACTTTAAACAGTTTTTCTGCAAGCTACGATTTGAGCCATATTTTAGTGTCTATTCGCTCTACTACTGTGTTTATTATCGGCAAATTTTTAATTTTATTAAGTTAAAATTACCCAAATAGTGACCAAACTCAGTTCGGTAGTTACCAAATCCAACTCAAAAGGCCCTGAGTAAAAGCAAAAAGCGTAATCAACAATTGATTACGCTTTTAATTTTAACAACTAGCTTTTAACCGCCAAGAAGCTAAGATCTCCGATTTTAGAGTTAAGAGCTCAAGCCTTTAGCCTACAGCTAGTCATCCACATATGGTGTGTATCGACTTAATTAAGCCTGAGCCATGAAGTCAACCCCGAGCTGAATATCAGCCTTAAGGGTTGGAAGCATGTCCTTAAGGTTTTGTTCTTCGAACGCACTAAGCTTACCTACAGGGATGTAAGCATCGATACCTTCACGGCCTAAACGTACGAGCTGAGCGAAGAATGGAGCATGTTCAGAACCACCAGCAACATATGCAGCTTCAACTACGCCAGGAGCGCCCATAAGGCCCTTAACCAAGGCAATAGCAAAACGTGCACCAGCGGCAGCCATAGAAAGGGTAGCAGAACCAGCACCAGCCTTAGCATTTACAACTTCAGTACCAGCATCCTGTACACGTACAGTAAGCTTCTTGATATCTTCAGCAGAAACTGAGTCATAGCCTAAAGCCTGAGAGAAGATAGGAAGAATAGTAGCCCCACTGTGACCACCAATTACTGGAATACGAACTGAACCACGAGCAACACCGATAGTATCAGCCCAGAAAGTTTCAGTACGAAGGGTGTCAAGCATAGTTACACCGAAAAGACGCTTTTCGCTGTAGCAACCAGCCTTCTTAAATACTTCAGCAGCAATAGGTACCATGGTATTTACAGGGTTGGTAATGATAGCAACACAAGCCTTTGGTGCATTCTTAGCGATTGCTTCAGCTAAAGACTTAACGATGCCAGCATTGAACTTAAAGAGGTCACTACGATCCATACCAGGCTTACGAGCCATACCAGCAGGAATTACAACAACGTCTGCACCAACGAGAGCCTTAGCAAGACCTTCATCGCCAGTAAAACCTACAACATTTACATCAGAAGGGATATGGCTAAGATCTACAGCCACACCAGGAGTAAATGGTGCTACGTCATAGAGAGCAAGATCACAACCAGCCGGAAGCTGAGTCTTTAAAAGAAGAGATAAAGGCTGGCCAATACCACCAGCAGCACCTAAAACAGCAATTTTCATTGTGTATAACCCTCTAATTATTTTGTTATCTTTTATTTTTTTTAAGAAGTAATAAGATTTAAAAAGTTTATTCCAAAATCACAAGCATATTACCGCAAAAGCAAGTTATTAACCATATCCTAAACTCATTTTTGCCGTATACATTTGAAAGATTGATCTATGATATCCCATTTGCGGATTAATACCCACAAAGTACCACATTTTACCACTATATTCTGTGCTTAAAACGCCATTATCTACATGTTTTCATGTAAGAAAACAAACCTTGAGCTTGCACTTCAATAATTATGCACATTAACTGCATAATTATCCAAAAATTGCTATAATCTACGCGATCTTTTGGTTTCTTAACCCCAAAGGTTAAGCCCCATTTTTAAGAAAACCCATCATGTAAGTTTTTCTTACAGCGAGTCATCCTTACAACCACATAGATATAAAGAAACAATCATGGACAATAACGTATCTTCGGAAAACATCGACCAAGTATTTAAAGAATTACTCCGCGAGGAACGCTATAGCTCCCAAGCTGAGATTGCCGACGCTCTTTGCGCCAGAGGATTTACTAACATCAACCAATCCCGGGTTTCAAGAATGCTCGCTCGCTATGGAGCCATTAGAACTCGTAACACCAAAATGGACATGGTTTATTGTTTACCTCAAGAACTTGGAGTACCAACCGTTTCTAGTACCGTTAAAACCTTAGTGCATGACATCGATTTTAACGACAACATCGTAGTTATTCACACTAGCCCCGGGAGTGCGCAAATGATCGCCCGTATGCTCGATTCGATCCGTAAATCCGAAGGCATCTTAGGTACCATTGCCGGTGATGACACTATTTTTGTCACCCCTAGAACAGGTACTTTGACTTCAGAGTTAGCAGACTCAATCGTTGAACTCTTTTCCGAACGTCAAGATAGCGTAGCCACCCAAAACAACTCCTAACCTAAGCAACATAAAAGCCACTAAATTGGCTTATAGCTTCCCTTTAATGTGAGGGAGCTCTTGTCATTGTAATTTGGTTTCGTGGTGCTTGGTTGTAGCCTTTAAGACCCATAAACTAAAAAGGCCTTGGTTTACCCCAGGGCCTTTTTTTTCAGCATTTATGCTAAATAGCATCCTCGTCAGTTTCGCCAGTACGAATACGAACGATATGTTCACAGTCGTATACGAAAATCTTACCGTCACCAATCTTACCGGTACGAGCGGCTTTAATAATAGCTTCAATCACCTGATCGCAAGTTTCGTCGCCTACAACTACTTCAAGTTTAACTTTTGGTAAAAAGTCGACCTGGTATTCAGCTCCACGATAAAGTTCTGTATGCCCCTTTTGACGACCAAAACCTTTAACTTCAGTTACAGTCATACCGTCAATCCCTAAAGCAGAGATAGCTTCTCTTACATCATCAAGCTTAAAAGGCTTGATAATAGCACTAATCTGTTTCATGCAATGCTCCTGTTACAGTAAACGCAAATGTAATTTAACCTAATATTTAGTAGCAATATCCATACCAAATCACAAACGCCATATCTGCGCACTAATATCACATTTCCGCGTTCTAGATTCTTTTAACCTGCACCAAAACGGCACATAGATAGATAAATGGCGCACCAAATAGGCACACCATTTAATCACCCTGCCTAGACAGGTCTATTTTTATTTATCCTGATACTCAGGCATTTTATCAAAGCTCATGTAGCTATAAATGCTATCACGCTTTGCAGCAAGGGCCTTAACCCCTTCTTGGTATTCAGCCGGAGTTGGCAATCTACCAAGAACCGAGGTTACGGTAGCCAATTCTGCAGAAGCAAGATACACATTCGCCCCTTGACCTAAACGGTTAGGGAAGTTTCTAGTAGAGGTAGAAACTACAGTTGCATTGTCTGCTACTCGAGCCTGGTTACCCATACATAGTGAACAACCTGGGATTTCACATCTTGCCCCTACTTTCCCGAAGATACTAAAGAGACCTTCGTGGATAAGTTCAGCGCGGTCCATTCTAGTTGGCGGAGCCACCCAAAGCTTAACTGGGAGCTGACCCTTTTGGTTTTCTAAGATCGCAGCAGCTGCACGGTAGTGACCAATATTAGTCATACATGAGCCGATAAACACTTCATCAATCTTTTGCCCAGCACAAGCAGAAAGCTTACGGGCATCGTCTGGATCGTTTGGTGCACAAAGTACAGGTTCTTTGATTTCAGACATGTTGATTTCAATAACTGCTGCATATTCTGCATCTGCATCGGCCTTAAGAAGTTCAGGTTTTGCTAACCAAGCCTCCATCGCTTCAACACGAGCCGCCAAAGTCTTAGCATCACTGTAGCCTTCCTTAATCATCCACTTAAGAAGGGTGATATTAGAAGTAAGGTACTCTATAATAGGCTCCTTATTAAGAGCTACAGTACAACCAGCAGCTGAACGTTCAGCAGAAGCATCAGCAAGCTCAAAAGCCTGTTCAACCTTAAGGTTTGGCAAACCTTCGATTTCAAGAATACGGCCAGAGAAAATATTCTTCTTACCTTTCTTTTCTACGGTCAAAAGCCCAAGTTCAATCGCCTTTAATGGGATGCTATGAACTAAATCACGTAAGGTAATACCTGGTTGCATTTCCCCAGTGAAGCGAACTAATACAGATTCAGGCATATCAAGTGGCATAACCCCGGTAGCTGCTGCAAAAGCTACAAGCCCTGAGCCTGCTGGGAATGAAATACCCATAGGGAAACGAGTATGAGAATCCCCACCGGTACCTACAGTATCAGGCAATACCATGCGGTTAAGCCAGCTATGAATTACCCCATCACCTGGACGAAGTGCAACCCCACCACGACTAGAGATAAACTTAGGTAATGTTTCATGGGTGATAACGTCTACTGGCTTTGGATAAGCAGCTGTGTGACAGAAAGACTGCATTACGAGGCCGGCGCTAAATGAGAGGCAAGCCAAATCCTTTAATTCGTCACGAGTCATTGGGCCGGTGGTGTCCTGTGAGCCTACAGTAGTCATCTTAGGTTCGCAGTAAGTACCTGGGCGAATACCTTGAGTCCCACAAGCGCGACCTACGATCTTTTGCGCTAAAGTATAGCCTGTCCCTGAATCAGCAACAGCCTTAGGCTTAATAAATACTTCGCTTTCTGGTAAACCTAAATAAGCACGAGCCCGCGCCGTTAAACCACGACCGATGATAAGCGGGATACGACCACCAGCACGTACTTCATCTAAAAGTACTTCCGTCTTTAAAGAAAATTCAGCCAATAAAGCGCCCGTTTCGTGGTTAAGAACCTTACCTTCATATGGGTAGATGTCAATTACATCACCGGTATTCATGAGGGATACGTCCATTTCTACCGGGAGAGCTCCAGCGTCTTCCATGGTATTGAAGAATATTGGCGCAATCTTACCACCAAAAACAAAACCACCAGCCCGCTTGTTAGGCACGAAAGGAATATCAGCCCCCATAAACCATAGCACGCTGTTAGTAGCACTCTTACGGGAAGAACCAGTACCAACTACATCACCAACGTAAACCAATGGGAAGCCCTTAGTACGTAATGATTCAATAGTGCTAACTGGACCTACAACCCCATCTTGATCTGGAGTAATGCCAGGGCGAGCGTTCTTAAGCATAGCTTGAGCGTGCAACGGAATGTCAGGACGGCTCCAGGCATCAGGAGCTGGAGACAAATCGTCAGTATTAGTTTCGCCAGGCACCTTGAACACAGTTAAAGTGATTTTATCTGCAAGCTTTGTTCTTGACGTAAACCATTCAGCATCTGCCCAAGAAGCAATTACTGCCTGAGCGTATGCATTACCACTCTTAGCTAACGCACTAACCTTATCGAATGCATCAAATACTAACAAGGTATGAGACAAAGCCTTTGCCGCTACAGGTGCTAATTCTTGATCTGATAATAAAGCAATTAATGGTTCAACGTTAAAACCACCAAGCATAGTCCCTAAAAGCTCTACTGCATGTGCCTTAGAAACGATTGGAGATTGCTTTTCGCCACGCGCAATAGCCGCTAAGAAAGCTGCCTTAACCTCAGCCGCTTCGTCCACCCCAGGTGGAATTCTGTTTTCAAGAAGATCAAGCAATTCCTTAGATTTGTCTGCAGGAGGGGTGAGCAGGATATTAGTCAACTCCACTACTTCATCCGCGGTAAGCGGTTTTGGAACAACTCCTAATTTTTTGCGTGTTTCTACCTTCTGGTAATATGAATCTAACATGCAGTCTCCCTTTAAAGCTATGTATCTACCCAAAGCTTCCAAAAATAAGTAAGAATTAAGCAAGTTTTTGGTGCACCAAAAACCATCCCTGTATTACATGCTTAAATTATACAATTCAGTGCGCATTAAAAACAATACAGCCGGGATAGAACATGCATGTTTCTATCTCGGCTGTAGCTATAATTAGCACCTATTAACGGCGATAATGTGGCCCCCGCTCATGGCGATAAGTTCCACGTTCTGGGCCCGGCCCTCTAAAATGGTGATGTCTTGGAGGTGGTGGTGGCCCATAATGGTGCGGACGAGGTGGCCCATAAAATCTAGGCGGTGGAGGGGGCCATCCATACCCAGGAGGAGGCGGTGGAGGGGCCCACCCATACCCAGGAGGAGGTGGTGGCGGACGCCTATAAATGCGCCGTGGATAATAATAGTACCCCGGGCCATAGTCATAATAATATTCAGTAACGTATGGTTGGCTTGGACCTATGGTTACTGAAATCTCAGCCTGAGCGGCACTTGGGGCCAATCCCCCAAACGCAGATAGACTCAAGCCTAAGACCAAGAAGCCAAATAATTTTTTCATCTTGCTTTTCCTTGTAATCAATAGGTTGACTTGAATTATCCAAAGTATTTTTAAGAGGAGGTCATAGCCAATTGGGCTTCTCTTAGATTTAAGCCTAAAGCATAAACCTAGTTCTTTAAAAAATACTTTATATATATTAAAGTATGCAACCAATTTTACAATTCCTTTACCATTTAGACGGCCAAAAGATTCATTGGTTCAGTACTTAGGCTTAAAAAAACAAGTAAAGTTAACAACTCACCCCTATAAACCTTAATCTATTAACTTGTAATGATCTCCGCCTACAACGACGCCACCATATTGAGCTACTAAAGCTAGATAATAGTCCCAATTAAAAGCGATTCCCGGATCCGTTTTGCGCCCAGGCGCGATGTCACTATGCCCTGTAATATTACTGCCCAGATCGGGGTAACTACGCTGTAAAGCGACAGTAAGGCGAGCTAACGATTGATATTGTTCCTCGGTAAAAGGTATTTCATCAGCCCCTTCAAGTTCAATTCCAATCGCAAAATCATTACATTTATCACGCCCATGATATAAAGAAACCCCTGCATGCCAGGCTCGATCTAAACAAGAAACAAACTGTCTCACTTCACCAGTTCTTCTAATACAAAAATGCGCACTAACTGCAAGCGACGCAATCTTAGCAAAAAATGGATGTTCCTTTGGCGGGAGTGAATTTAAAAAAAAGCGTTCAATAAAATAGTCCCCAAAAACTTTTGGTGGCAAGGAAATATTGTGGATAACCAAAAGACTTATTTCTTGTTTTGGTCGAGGCCCAAAATTAGGGCTTCTAAAAAATGGTACATCTTGCACCATGCCGGCCATAATGTGCGGTATATTTTGTAATGGCTTGTGCATATCTTAATCCTATTTCGCCAAACTTCTACCTAGCCTGAGCTTTAAACCAATTATTTACTTATCTACAGTTTTCCAAGCAGAAAACACATCAATTTAAATATGTGGCTTTAATCTAAGTCCTAGTAGTTTTGTAAATCTTCGTTATCTAATGCTTTATCCTAAAACTCTTTTAACTACGAGATCAATACTTCGTTACTTAAATATTTTAACCGTTTTCATACTTAACAAAAATGAACCGCCAAGAGTCCACCTCTAACGCTCCCACCCCGCACTTCCCCTCAAATGTTCTGCTCAGGGCCAAATAAAAAAAGGACCCTCGTGGGTCCTTTTCGTTAGTTATTTCTATCTTGAATCCAATTAGCAACGAACTACCAAATTCTTCCGGAAATGCTTACTTAATTATGCATCAACAAAAGCGATGCCCTTAACCCCAGCTGGAGCCAAAGTGCTATCGTGAGCTTGAGCAGGAGTTGCCACCCCATCATCAACAGTAACTAATGAATAAGCGGTGCTATCAGCAAGCAAAGCACGTAACAACATATTATTCAAATGGTGACCTGTCTTATAAGCATCGAATTCACCGATGATGCTCTTACCAGCCATATACAAATCGCCGATAGCATCAAGCATCTTATGCTTTACAAATTCATCTGGGTAACGCAAGCCTTCTGGATTCATAACTTTGTAGTCATCAAGCACGATAGCATTGTCCAAGCTCCCGCCTAAAGCTAAATTATGAGCATGCATAAACTCAACATCACGCATAAAGCAGAAGGTTCTAGCTCGGCTTACTTCACGGAAAAATCTTTCCCCACTAAAATCAATGGAGTAGCGCTGCAAGGCTTTTTCCATAGCCGGATGGTTAAATGAAATTTCAAGGTTGAGTTTAAAGCCCTTAGCAGATGGTTTTAAAACCGCCCACTTGTCATCAAGCTCTGCTCTAACTTCATGTTTAATCAACATAAAAAGCTTTGGAGCATCAAGGACTTCAATCCCTGCACTTTCAAGAAGGTACATAAATGGTTGCGCGGAACCATCCATCACTGGCAATTCTGGAGCATCGACATCAATGTAGATATTATCAATACCTAAAGCGCTTAAAGCTGCAGATAAATGTTCGATCGTAGAGATTCTTTCGCCACGTTCGTTCACCAAAGCAGTACATAGCTCGGTATCACGAACCATTTCAGCAGATGCGTCAAATCTAACACCGCCCGGTAAATCAGTACGGAAATAGACAATACCAGTATTAGCCGGAGCCGGTCTAAAGGTAACACTTACCTTTTTGCCGGAATGGAGGCCAATGCCGGATGCACTGACTGATTTCTTAATTGAACGCTGTTTAATAATCATTTTACAAATCTCTGTAATTGTGTTGAAAAAGTAAAATTTCCCAAATACACCATGAAGTATATCACACAGTTACTAAGACCGGGAACAAAAATAATGGTTCAATAATTTTTTAGGTTGCAATCTCATTCCCTTAAATCTGCAATAGACCTCACGTTTACATACACATTACGGTCCATATGTATGCAATAGTTCTTATGGGGAGTTCTATAAAATATCCCTTATCGCTCCGCGATCTGCCATAAACTAAATGAACTTAACATCTGTTCATTAAGCGCCTAAGTTAGAAAATCCAATAGCCAAAATAAAAAAGAGCGCCCTAGAGCGCCCTTTATTTTCATTTAATTACCATGGCAAACACGAATATCCGCCACGAAGTAGAACCTATTTACTTCTCTTAGAAAGGAAAGAAGGTAAAGTAATCTTGCCACCTTCAAAAGCGTTTGTAGTGTTCTTTACGCTAACCTGTGGAGCAGGTTCTTCGTCTTCTTCACGCTTGAAAGAGCCAAAAATAGAATTAGTGCTTGCACTTTCAACAGAGGCTGGAGCAACTTGTTCCTGCACTTGAGGAGCTTCCTTAACCTGAGCTGGAGCTTCACTATTTTCCGATCTAGTAAGACCTGCCATCACAACAGTAATCTTAACTTCATCGTCTTTTAATTCGTTATCGTAGGTAATACCGTACTTAACATCGGCGTCGTCACCATAGTAAGCCTGAATACTATCACCCGCAGTATTTAAATCCTGCAATGGGAAAGATGGACTTACATTTAAGTTTACGATTACGCCACGCGCCTTGCAGCCAGCCACGTCTTCGAGGAGTGGGCAATTGATTGCTGCATCGAGAGCCTTAATGATAGCGCCTTCGCCACTAGCTGCGCCCATACCAATAAGAGCCGGACCAGACTTTTGTAAGAAAGTACGAATGTCGTTAAAGTCAAGATTGATAAACCCGTCCTTAAGAATCACCCCAGAAATACCTTCCACGGCTCTCATAAGCACGCGGTTACATTCCTGGAAAGCACTGATAAGAGAAATGTTCTTAGGCAAATTCTTTAACAATTTATCGTTAGGCACGATGATTAAAGCGTCAACTTCATCACGTAACTTTTCAATCCCTTCAAGAGCCTTCATCATTTGCTTCTTGCCTTCAAAGGAGAATGGAGTAGTTACAATAGCAACAGTTAAAGCTTTTAAATCTTTACGCGCTAATTGTGCGATTACAGGTGAAGCCCCAGTACCGGTACCACCGCCCATACCAGCGGTAATAAATACGATATCACTTTCACCAATGCTATTTTTAAGGTCTTCACGGCTTTCTTCCGCAGCTTGGCAACCAACAGCTGGATTAGAACCTGAACCAAGACCACGGGTGGTGTTAAGACCAATCTGAATTCTAGTTGGGGCAGAATTGTTATTCAAAGCCTGCAAGTCAGTATTAACTGCAATAAAATCAACGCCTTGAACATTTTCATCAATCATGTGCTGAACGGTACTACCACCGCCACCACCGACCCCAATAACCTTAATGATAGGAATCCCGTTATTTGCTGGAATTCTTCCATCACCACTTACTTGAACCGCATCCTGCTGTGAATCGTCTTCAACATGCAAAATTCCACTCATTATCAACCTTCTCCTGTGCAATAGTCACATTTTGGCAACTCATAAGGCACAATATATTTGTTCATTAATCCGGAAAGCTTGTGACACCCCGGCTTCCGAGTCCCGGATTTAATTAAATCCCAGACTCTGTGATTCATTCAACCGCACCAAAGCCTCCACTAGTATATAACAAAGAACTCAACAATTCATTAACAAGCCTGTAATTTAATGAATAAGTTTGAAGTGCACTAACTTTGCGCCTAGAGACTCTACATTTCCTTCTTGTACCATTCACATATTCCCCCAAAAAATCGACCAAAAACACTATCGCTAGTTACTTGGCTTTCATGAGTTTCTAGTTCACGGGAATAACGTAACATCCCAACTAAAGCTGCATCGGAATATGGATCAAGTGAGTCTTTAATCCCTGTAATGGTACTAGACAAGAAGCCTGCACGGCGCACCTTAGTGATATCAGCTCCCATCTGCTTTAAATATTCAGACAAAGCTCGATCAACGCCTTCAATCTTAGCCCCACCACCAGTTAGGACAAAACCTGCCGCCATATCGATATTCATGTTGCCGATATTAGTCCCAAGCTCTTGCATTACTTCAGTAAAAATTTCGTTGTAGGCACTTTCAATGATTTCAGCTAGGTTCTTAATCATAATGGTGGTTTCAAGACCAGTTCCAACGCAAGGAGCGGTCACCGCAAGGTCGCGATCAGTCACAAGATCGGCCCACGCGTAACCATGCATACATTTAAGCTTTTCTGCATTTTCCTCAGTTAAGGAATTAAGGACCGCAATTTGTCGTGTCACCCAAGAGCCCGCTTTACGTGATGAGCCACAATACACCAAATCACCCTTGTCATAAACGCAGATATCAACAGCCGAAGCCCCAATATTGAGCACGCAAACCCCAAGCTTCTTTTCATTTTCATCTACTACTGCATTAGCAGCGCTAAAGCCTGTGGATGCAAATTCACATTGCAAATTAGTCTGGATAAAATCAATGCATTGCTTAAGGTTACCAATGTAACTTGAATTACCATAGATTAGATATGATAGGACTTTTAATTGGCCCCCCATCATCGCTAAAGGCTCTTCCACATGTTCATTTTCGTCAACTTGATAACAGTTAACACATGAGGTAATCAACTGAAAATCTTTTTTGTTTAACGCCCGGCAGTTATTGTAAGCCACTTCCATATCACGATGCGTTACTTGGCGATGAACCTCAGTAGAGCCTTCGTTAGCGCGACCATAGATCCAACTGCCACCTATGGATACAATAATCATTGGATTATTAATATCGACTAAGCTTTTTTCCGTATAAACACGGTCTAAGGCTTTTTTAGATACGCTAAACGCTGTGGATAACGTTTCACGGAGCTTTTCAATACTGCTAATGCCTCGAGCATTAATACCACTACTTTGGCAGTGGCCATAACCTACAATATTCACATAGCCATCTTGTAGGATAATTGAATGACAAACGCGGATCTCAGCTGAACCTACGTCAATTGCTACCACATGTCTTTCTTGATTAATGTCGCTGTGCATCATTTATTCACCATTCACCATATAATCAGTTGGCCTATTCCGCCCTCTTAACGGTCGGCTGTTCATGAGAATTTCCGGCCGAAGCATCTTCTTGAGCTTCACTTTCGGCTTTCCATTTTACGGCAAAACCGGTTTGATATCTAAGATCTATGTATTGTATTGCAGTTTGGTTCTCAAGATGTGGATACGCTTCCACAAAACGACGTAATCGTTTCAATAAAACATTTTCGCCACTTAAAGAACTACTTAGTTCATCAAGGTTATCATCAATACTGCTGCCAAGGTGGAGCACAATGCCATTAGTTAGATAAACACACCATAAAAAATTGCCAGTTAACTCAACTGCCCCAATAGTAAATCCCATGCGACTTAAAAAATCATTCATTCGTTGGTATTGAGCAAAAACCTCTTCACCTCGGCCTTCTGGCCCATATAAATGAATAAAATCCTCTTTAACTAGTTTAAGTTCTGGGTAAACCACCCGCCCACTTTGCGTCAGCACCCCTTGATTGTAGTAAGCCACCGGCACATGTTCTTCAATATTGATCACCAATACATCAGGGAGCATTTTACGTAAGTACACACTCTTAACCCATGAGAGGCCTTCAATATCCGTACGGACTTCATTAAGGTCCATCGTCAATAGATTGTAGTGGTTGTAATTATTAGTAAAATAATTTTCCACATCCGTGCGATTGAGATACTGAAAATTTCCTTCTACTAGTATGTGCCGAACCTGAATGGAATCAACCGCTGTCATATTGACATAGACCCAATGCACTAGATACACCTCGAACAACACCACTAATAAAAAGCGGGTTATTCTACCTATCAGTTGTCCTCTAGTAACGCGATCACTCTCAGCACGAGTTGCGGTTTTTCCTGGCTTTACCACTTAGCTTTAGCTCCGTTCCTTCATTTTGGCAATATCAAGCTTAAGTCCAGACAAAATCTTAGCCATTTTGCCTACATTGCCCGCCCCTTGCGTCAACACAATATCACCATCGCGAATGATGTCCGCCAAAGTAGCCGGAACTTGATCTGGAGATGGAACAAAATACGGTTCTACGTGGCCACGAAGTCTAATAGAACGACACAAAGCACGCCCATCAGCGCCTACAATTGGATCTTCACCAGCCGGATAAACATCCATTAAAATCAATTCGTCCACTTGATTTAAAACTTCAATGAAGTCTTCAAAGCAATCTCTAGTTCTAGTATAGCGGTGTGGCTGGAAAATCATAACCAAACGTCTGTCAGGCCAACCAGCGCGCACTGCATTGATGGTAGCTCGCACCTCACTTGGATGATGACCATAATCATCAACTAACATGACCTTGCCGTTACCAGTTTCAAATTCACCATATTGTTCAAAGCGGCGACCAACCCCTTCAAAACTCTTAAGAGCTCTTAAGATTGATGCTTCATCAATATCATCTTCCAAAGCCACTGCAATAGCAGCAGTAGCATTCAGAGCCATATGGTAGCCAGGTAAGCTCAAAAATACAGACAACACTGAACCATCACGCTTCACCACCTTGAAAGTGGAATGGCTTTGTTCTTGCTTAAAATCTGTTACTTGAAGATCGCAATCAGGAGTACTGCCATAAGTTATAGTAGTACGCCCAATTTGTGGCAGAATCGAACGAATCACCGGATCATCGCCACAAACTACCGCCACCCCATAGAATGGGAGGTTATGTAAAAATTCTACGAAAGTCGCTTTAAGCTTATTAAAGTCGCCTTCATAGGTATCCATATGGTCAGCTTCAATATTTGTGACAACTGAACACATAGGTTGTAAATGCAAAAATGAAGCATCAGACTCGTCAGCTTCCGCAATCAAATAACGGCCACTACCTAAACGCGCATTAACCCCAGCACTATTTAAAAGGCCTCCGATTACGAAGGTAGGATCACGCCCCGCTTCAGCGTAGATACTAGAAATTAAACTAGTAGTAGTGGTTTTACCATGGGTCCCTGCTACAGCAATACCAAAGCGATAGCGCATCAATTCCGCTAACATTTCTGCGCGCCGAACTACAGGAATTCTAAGTTCTACTGCTCGTAACCATTCTGGATTATTCTTTTTAATCGCACTAGAAAGCACGACTACACTCGCCCCTTCTACATTGCTTTCCTTGTGCCCAATAAATACTTCAATCCCACGGCTACGTAGGTGGGCTGTCACCGCTGATTCTGCAATATCAGACCCTGAAATTTCATAACCTTCGTTACGCAGTACTTCGGCAATACCATTCATCCCAGCGCCACCGATCCCTACAAAATGGATCCGCTTTACCTTATGCATATGTGGAATTTCAATCACGGTCTTATGTTGTTGTTCATTACTCATTTTGTTCTATTGCCTTTTGCCAAAACCACAGTGATAAGCTTTCACTATGGGGTACTACTATATGTTAGCCTTAAACTAAAATCTTATTCACGTGAGCCTTTGGCTAAGTCACGACAAACTTTTGCCACTTCATGTGCCGCATCAAGACAAGGCATCTTGGCAATTTCGGCACTAATATTTGCTAAGAGAGTTCTGTCGGTCGCAAACTGACAAAGCTTTTGGCTTAATACTTGAGCTGTGAGCTCTTTTTGTGGCAACAAAATAGCTGCTTTTTGGTCCGCTAAAACTTTTGCATTTTTAGTTTGATGGTCATCTACTGCACTTGGAAGTGGAACAAAAATAGCAGGCACGCAAGAAGCGGTCACTTCTGCTACCGTACCAGCCCCCGCTCGGCAGATAATTATATGCGTATTTTCATATAAAGAGGCCATATCATCAATAAAATCACTGACTTTTACGTTAGTACAGCCCAAATCGGCATAAACCTGTTTTACCGCCTCACTATTACCGCGCCCAGTCTGGTGCATAATTTCTAATTTTGCCCCTTGTTTTTGCGCAAACGCTACGGCTTGAGGCACAATTTCATTTAAAACTTGAGCTCCCAAACTGCCCCCAACTACACTGATGCGTAAATTCTCCCCGTTAAAGTCATGCGGTAACTTTTGTCTTAAGGCCATAACGTCACTACGTACTGGGTTACCAACATAACTTACTTTGGCCCCACTTAACGCCCCAGGAAAACCTAATAAAACTCGAGTTGCGATTTTAGATAACACGCGATTGGTAAACCCAGGAGCCGCGTTTTGTTCATGTAGCACTAAAGGAATACCTAACATTCTAGCCGCAATACCCCCCGGGCCAGACGCATAACCACCTAAACCTAAAACGACATCAGGTTTAAATTTACGAATGATGCCCAAAGCTTCCCAGATAGCGCGCGCAATCATAAAAGGCGCCCCTAGCTTTCTTAACAGGCCGTTTCTTCTAATACCATGCACTTTGATAAACGCAATTTTAAATCCGTGCTGTGGCACTAAGCGAGCTTCCATGCGCTCCGCCGTCCCTAACCATAACACTTCAAATTCTTGCTGCGCACTTAGTTCATGAGCAACAGCTATTCCAGGAAATACGTGACCACCGGTCCCGCCTGCCATCACTAGAATCTTTTTCAATTATCTGTTCCTTTTCGTTATTCATTAGTCCAAACCAAATCCTAAGAGCTTAGTGAAAAACCTAAAATATTTTTAGCGTTTTCACCTAGAATGGCTACCGCCACCAAGAAGCAAGAATATAGCAAGGTAGGGACCTTCTGGTCTCTCCAAGCTCCTAATATTTGGTGGTTCGAGTTTGCCACCAATAGGATTTTGGTTTAGTTAAATCGTTTGTTAGATTATTAATCTATTTTTATTTCTCTTTTTATTTGTTTTTCCCAAACTTAGGCCATTATATATTACCAATTTTGGGCTAATTTTAACTTCCCATAACTAGGAACGTAAGTCTTCCTCAAACTTACTTTAAATTTTCTGTTTTATCCTAAGTAAGATCTACCTAATTATGATCTACCTTTGGATCTAGCTTTGGGGCCGACTTTGACTCCACCTTAGAATTTTAGTCTAGCTCTTTAGTTTTACCTTTAGCTTGAGTTGCATCGGGCTTAAGCTTAACAGAGCTAGTACCTTTATTAGGGTTAGTACCTTTAAATACCACGGTACTCGCATAAGGCTTAGCTTCCGCAGTTGCTGAGGCCTTTTTTTGCGCGTCGGCTTCCTTTTGGGCTAACGCCAGTGCTTCATTCATTTTATTTAAAGCCTGGCGTCGTTCCATACGGCGTACCGATTTAAGCTCAGCCAAATATTCAGTATAAAGCCCCATACGTTCTTCATAGCTAATACGTAAGTATACGGCAATAGCAGCCATCATCATGACTAGACTTGAACCACCATAACTTAATAAAGGCAAAGTTAAACCTTTAGGTGGAATTAACCCTGTAATAGAACCAACGTTGATAAAGACCTGCGCTAAGAACCACATCGAAATACCTAAGGCAATCTCCCCGGTTAGAATCTTACCAGTTTTTAAGTGTCTTAACCCGAGCCAAGACATCTTAAAAATTAAGAAAAATTCCAATCCAAGAACTAACATTGCTCCAACAAAACCAGTCTCTTCGACCCAAATAGACAGGATAAAGTCAGTATGCGGTTCCGGCAAATAAGCCAATTTAAAGAGACTTTCACCAAGGCCCTGTCCCGTAAGATCGCCACGACCAATCGCCATGAACGAATTTAATAACTGGTACGATTTGCCAAATTCATCTTTCCATGGTTCGAGGTAATTTAAAATACGTGCCACACGGTATGGGGAGGTCATAATAATATACGCGAAAAATGGGCCACCCAATAATACTGCTACCGTAAAACAAAATTTAATACTTAAACCGGAAATAAAAAACAAAACGATCGTCACAAAGGAAACAACCACCACACTCCCAAAGTCATCCTGTAAGTAAATAAACCCTAGAATCACCCCTAAGAAGAAGAGTGGACGCACCACCCCGGCCCAAGACTCCATTTTTTTAATATGGCGATAGAAGTACCCACCTAGGTACAAAATCCACACAAGTTTTAATAATTCCGTTGATTGAAGATTAAAGAACCCTAAATTCAACCAACGTTTAGCCCCATTGATTTCCGAGCCCATAAAATAAGTTGCTGCTAACAGGAGGATTGCAAACCAAATCAAATAGCGTTTACTTAAGCGGGCCCAAATTTGCATGGGCACAGTAAGCACTAGGGTCGACAAAATCCCCCCGAGCAAAATAAACATCAATTGTTTACGCACAAAAAAGAAAGTGTCCCCATCGACCTTAGCCGCTAAAACCCCAATTGACGCGGTATAAATCATCACCACACTCAAAAGCAGTAATAACACTGAAGCAACAAGTACAGATCGATCAAAAAGCGGGCGTCTACCTGCATACACCGCCCCCGCCATATAATTATCGACCTGTTTAGTTTCTTTATGCCCAAACATTGATGCTAAAAACATACTAAAGCTCCATTACCTTAGCAGCAAAGATATCCCCACGAGCTTCAAAACTCTTGAACTCATCAAGGCTTGCACAAGCTGGGGCTAATAAGACCACATCGCCAGGTTCAGCTAAATCATAAGCCCGCTTAATAGCTTCGTTCATATCTGCCACTAACTGAGCTTGAGGTCCTAAGTTGGCCAGCATTTGTCCATCACGCCCAAAGCACAACATAATACCTACTTCATGGCCTAACATATTCTTAACTGGAGTAAAATCCTGGCCCTTACCTAAGCCACCTGCTAATAAAATGATCTTGCCTTTAATGCTTTCTTTAAGGCCCGCAACAGCGGCTAAAGTTGAACCTACGTTCGTTGCTTTAGAGTCGTTATAGTAACGCACTCCATTCAATTCACGCACGAGCTGACATCTATGAGGCAAGCCCTTAAATTCACGTAACACCTTAACTTGCGCTTCACGGCTCACCCCTAAAGTGTCTGCTAACGCCATGGCCGCTAAGGCATTCATTTCATTATGGCGCCCGCTAATGCCAAGCTCGGCCGTCTTAATAATTGGATTACCATTTACTGCTAACCAGGATTGCCCATCAACATTCACGCGCCCATAGGAGAGTTCGTCTCCCCCAAAACTTGCCCAATACTTTCCATCAGGTGGTACTGTAGCAGGATCTTCACGGTTAATTAAAATCTTATCCGCATGCATAAACACGCGTTGCTTAGCCGCTAAATATAACTGCATAGAGCCAGCATAACGATCTAAGTGATCTTCACTTAAATTAAGAATTACGGCGCCAGCTAAATGCAAAGATGAAGTTGTTTCCAACTCAAAGCTAGACAATTCTAAAACATAGCAATCACGAGTGTCTGCGATAACGTCAAGAGCCGGAATCCCAATGTTGCCACCCATGCCACAGTCTTTGCCATCCGCAGTAGCCATAAGAGCGGTCAAAGTAGTTACGGTACTTTTCCCGTTTGAGCCTGTAATGCCGACTGTTGGAGCTTTGGCGTAACGAGCAAATAATTCAATATCACCAATGATTTCCACGCCCCTTGACAAAGCTTCTTTAAAAGCAGGCAAAGAAAGAGCTAGGCCTGGACCTGTGACTAAAGTTTTATAGTGACTTAAAACTTCACCATCAAGTGCCCCACATACTAGCTTTACTTGGCTTGGTAACTCATCTTTACCAGCAGGGTTATCTCTAGTATCAAATACATCTGGGGTAATCCCATGCTTTAATAAAAATTTAACGGTGGATAAACCACTGCGTCCGAGTCCGATTACGGCAACATCACCTGACTTCATAAGAACTCCTAAAAATCAGTACTCACAAATTTAAGACCAAACCAGCTCCTCAAGCTAAGGAACTGGTAATATCACGCTTAAACTAACTTTAAGTTTAACGTAATTTTAAGGTTACTAACCCTAAAAGCACTAACACTAAAGTAATAATCCAAAAACGAACGATAACTCGAGGTTCTGGCCATCCACACTTTTCAAAATGATGATGAATTGGAGCCATCCTAAAGATACGTTTGTGTCTTAACTTATAGGACCCAACCTGTAAGATTACGCTGATAGTTTCGAGCACAAAAATCCCACCCATGATAAAGAGAAGAATTTCTTCACGGCAAATAACAGCGATTACCCCTAAAAGAGCCCCTAAAGACAACGAACCAACGTCACCCATAAATACCTTGGCCGGATAGGTGTTAAACCATAAAAAGCCTAAACCTGTGCCGACCAAAGATGAACATACAACCGACAATTCACTCGCATGGGCCAAATACGGGATATTCAAATATGAAGCATAATCAATATTAGAAGTAGCCCAAGCCACAATCCCTAAGCCGGCGCCTACTAAAATGGTACACATGATAGCAAGTCCATCTAGCCCATCAGTAAGGTTTACCGCATTTGAAGAACCAACGATCACAAAATACACTAGGACGATAAAGAGCCAGCCCAAATCAGGCGTAAAGTCTTTAAAAAATGGCACTACTAAACTAGTTTCCCCTGGGGTTTTAGCTAAACAATATAAAGACACCCCAATCGCAATAGCGCATACTGATTGCCAAAAGTACTTCCATCTTGGAATTAAACCATCAGGATTTTTACGCACTACTTTTAAATAGTCATCAGCAAAACCAATGGCGGCATGGCTAACTAAAGCAAACAGCACAAGCCAAATATATATATTATCTAAACGGCACCACAACAAGGTAGTCATGACGAGCACAGCAACAATCATGAGCCCGCCCATAGTTGGAGTCCCACGCTTACTAAAATGAGATTCCGGCCCGTCGTCACGTACAACTTGCCCAAAATGCAACATTTGCAATTTTCTAATAGTCCAAGGACCGATGCATAATGACAAACCTAACGCCGTAATTAATGAAAATATAGCGCGAAACGTAAGGTAATTGCCTACGCGAAAAGCCGATACATATTCGGTCAACCAATTAAACAACCAAACTAACATACTTGTACCTGTTGATATCCTCTAAAAATTTTCTTAGGTCGTAACTAAAAGCTTATTAACCTTAACGCCACATTAAAGCCTTAACCATAGTGGCCTTAAATTTAATTTAGCGACAAAAAACCTTGATGACTGATGGTAGCTTTTATTTGTGGCCACTTTTATTGTAGCTTTTGTCTTAAATGTTGAGCCACTTCATCCATGCGCATAAAATGCGCCCCTTTAACCGCAATACAAGCATCAGGATGAGCTGTCAAAAGTTCGTCTAAGTAAGCTTCTAACGCCGCTTTATCCGCAAAACTACGCCCTAAAGCCTCTGGTGAGCACCCTGCATTAAACGCTTCAGCACTTAACTTAGCAAGAACCCCCACGGTCAAAAATTGTTGCGCCCGACCTTGGCCGTAAGCCCCTACTTCGCGATGTAAATCTTCAGCTTGCGCTCCAAGTTCCCCCATGTCTCCAAACACAAAAACATGGTAACCTGGGAGGGTAGATAAAGTATCTAAGGACGCTTTGACCGCAGTAACTGAGGCATTATAAGCATCATCAATCAAAGTAGCAGCACCGTATTTTTCCACAAAAAGACGGCCTTTAACCGGACGCACGCTGTTTAAACCGGCGACAATTTGGTCAAGGCTTGCCCCAGCTGCTAACGCTAAAGAAGCGGCCGCTAAAGCATTAGACACGTTGTGAACTCCAGGCACCCCAAGAGTAACCTTAGATGCGCCTACCTTTGTATTTAAAACAAAAGCGAAACACCCATCAGCTAATGGCTGCACTGAAGTTGCAAAAACATCAGCTTCTTTCTTACCTAAAGCAGAAAAACTCTTTACCTGTGGATATTCTTGCTGCCATCTAGTAAAAAATTCACTATCTGCATTCACAATGCCTTGGCCTTTATGCGCCTGCACAAAGTCAAGAATTTCGCTCTTGGTTTTATAAACGCCATCTAGACTGCCAAAGCCTAATAAGTGAGCCCCACCAACATTGTTGATAAGCCCTGCTACCGGACGCGCTAATTCAACGCCATATTCAATATCTTTAGGATGACTAGCTCCTAATTCCACTACGGCAAATTGAGTATCCGCCCCGATATTAAGTAAGGTCAAAGGCACCCCAATCGCATTATTTAAGTTACCAGCAGTCGCAATTGTAGGCCCGCATAGTTGTAAGATAGCCGCTGTCATTTCCTTAACAGAAGTCTTCCCACAAGTGCCGGTTACAGACACAACTGTTGCCTTTGACTTTTCACGATTTAAACGACCTAAAAGCCCTAAACCAATTTCTGTATTTTTAACTACTAACTGTGGAATTTTCACCCCACAATCATGATCAACCATCACGGCGCACGCCCCAGAGGCAGTAGCTTGGCTTACAAATTCATGAGCGTCGAAACGTTCACCCTTTAAAGCCACAAAAAGCTTCCCCTCGACCGAACGACGAGAGTCAGTTTCTACCGCGGTAATAAAATCATTTGGATTGGTGGCGCCAATAAGAGTCGCTCCTGTAGCCGTAGCGATTTCTGCCAAAGTAAGTTTAAGCATTATTTGTGTTCTCCGGTCAATTGCGCCGCTAATTCAGTGTCGCTGTAATGATGTTTGGTGTGGCCTATAATCTGATAGTCTTCATGGCCTTTGCCGGCTAAAAGTACAACATCACCAAGATGTGCGTTAGCTATGGCAAGACGTACTGCCGTTTCGCGCGGACGCACAATTTCATAATTATGCTTGTCCGGCACCCCTGCAATCATCATGTCAATAATGGCTTTAGGATCTTCAGTCCGCGGATTATCATCGGTAAAAATTACATGGTCCGCATGTTCACAAGCAATTTTAGCCATTTCCGGGCGCTTACCAGTATCGCGATCGCCCCCACAGCCACACACACAGATGGTCCGCCCAAAACGATGTTCTTTTAGCGCCTTTAACGCTTTTTCTAAACCGTCAGGAGTATGAGCATAATCAACGATTACCAAGGGTCCGTTTTCGCCCCCAAAACACTGCATCCGCCCCCCAACAGCAATAAGCTTAGCGGAGGTTTGAGCTAAATCTTCTAGTTTAAAACCGCGAACTAACATCAAACCAATAGCACATAAGGCGTTTTCAACATTAAAACCACCAATTAAGCCAAACTCAAAAGTCGCTTCCCCGTATGAACCGCCTAAACTTAAGGTAAAGCCACGCGCATGAAAATCTACCTTGCTTGCATAAATAACACGGGGTAAATCCACCTTGGTTCTACTATAAGCTAGAGCGCCTGGCAACTTATCGTAAAAAGAACGCCCTACGGAATCAGACAGATTAATCACGGCGTTTGCAGGCGCGGTAGTAGTAAAGAGTTTAAACTTAGCTGCCGCGTAATTTTCCATAGTTTTATGAAAATCTAAGTGATCACGACTTAAGTTAGTAAATGCCACATGGCTAAACTTTAAATTTCTAACTCGACCTTGAGCTAACCCGTGAGATGATACTTCCATCGCTACAGCTTGAGCTTGAGCGTCTAGCATCAGGCGTAGTTCTTTTTCTAGCGCCGGAGCTAGTAAAGTAGTATTTGGGGACGGTGTAAGGTTTGGATAAAAGCCATTACCGAGGGTTCCCATCACCCCAGTTTTAACTCCTAGCATCGAACTCCACTGGGCTACTAACTGAGTGACAGTACTTTTACCATTGGTGCCTGTCACCCCAATTAAATCGAGGTTAGCTGAAGGGCAGGCATAAAAAGCAGAAGCGATATCCGCTTGCTTTAAATCGAGATCTTTAACCGCAAGGATAGGAGTTTTACTTTGAAGGAGGGTTTCATCCAACTTAAAGTCCGGCGTATCAGCGTAAAAAACCGCCCCGACCCCCTTGGCACAAACTTCCGCTATTTTAGTGCGCGCATCAAAGTTATAACCATTTAAAGCGATAAACAAGTCCCCTGGATTGACCTTGCGACTATCACAAGTCATATCCACAAGCTTTTGTGCGGGAGCTTCCAAACCAATGGCGGCTGCCACCTCTTTTAAATTAATCATTGTTAATTTACGTCCTATCTGCCTCAAGGTAGTTGTTCCGTGAAGCTTTTTTAGTGCGCCGTAGCTCGACGCTTATACATTTCTCTTCTAGTTTGGGCCGGAGTTCTTAACGAACCATCCGCATTTAAATTATCAAATGGGATGTTATATAACTGTAAGGTTCGTTCCATAACCTGCGCAAACACAGGGCCTGCGACCGTGCCCCCATAAAACTTACCAGCATGAGGTTCATTTATGATAACCACCATCACAAACCGCGGATTACTCATAGGAGCAATCCCGGCAAAGGCCCCAACGTAATCTTTACCATACCCACCGGCAATCGCCACCTTAGCAGTCCCGGTTTTACCACCTATGCGGTAACCGGCAATCGCCGCTTGAGTCCCGGTCCCATCTTCAACCACGGCTTCTAAGGCCTCAAGCACGCGGTTAACATCTTTTTCATTAGCGACGCGTTCACCTGCAGGGATATCTTGCTGGTTGACTTTTAAAATTGATAACGGTCTTTTAATCCCATGGTTAGCTAAAATGGAATAAGCTTGGGCAATTTGTAACGGTGTTACCATGAACCCATAACCAAACCCCATAGTCGCTTTATCAATTTCACTCCAGTGCGATCTAGCTGGAATACGACCTTTGTTTTCCCCAATAAATCCAATTCCCGTAGGCGTGCCGTAACCAAAATCAGTCAAGGCAGATTTAAGCTCAGCGGGTTCCATGCGTAAAGCAATACGCGCCATCCCGGTATTAGAAGAATACTTTAGAATATTAAATAAATCCCCAGAAGCCATCTTATGGCTATCTGTAATACTCTTGCCATTGACAATAAAGCTATAAGTATTAAAAACTTCCTGCCAACTAGTTTTGCCTAAAGCTAGAGCTTTTAAGGCAATCAAAGGCTTAGTTGTAGACCCAGGTTCATAAAGGTCGGTCACCGCTCTATTTCGAGCTTTATAAGGTTCGTAACCATCTTTTTGATTTGGATTATAAGATGGGGAATTAACCATCGCTAAAATTTCCCCGGTCCATGCATCGAGAAGCACTAAAGAACCAGAAGTTGCTTGGTTAATTTCAGTTGCATATTTAAGGGCCAGATAAGCTTTTTGCTGAATGCGTTCATCAATACTTAAAACTAAGTTTCGGGCATGGCGCGCTTCGCGCACTACCCCTAGATATTCAACCACATTACCATGGCGATCTTTTAACAAACGGCTTTTTTCTGGTACAGAAAGGAGATAGTCGTTGAACTGTCGCTCCACCCCTTCAGTACCGTTACCATCCAAATCTGTACGCCCTAAAACATGGGCATTGATTTCCGCCGTAGGATAATAGCGTCTTAAGGTGTTTTCTACATAAACCCCACGTAAATGAAGGCCGGCAATAAATTCTACATATTTGGCGTCGACTCGACGTTTCACACTTAAAACACGCCCCGCCTTAGGATCTAAAATACGCCCTAAGAGCCAGTCGTAATCAATATCGAGGAGCTTAGCCATTTCTCGTAGCTCAGCTTCGTATTTAAGATGAGTTTGGTTTTCTTTAAAGTCATGACGGTCAATATAAATGTCCCCAACAGGCACACTTACCGCCAAACGTTCGCCATTACGGTCAACTATTAAACCACGCTCCATTCCACCTTTTATGGTACGAAGTAAGCGATCGTTAGCTTTTGAGACTAAGAAATCAGCATTAAAAAACTGATTGTAGACTAAACGCGCTACTAGCGCGAAAAAAAGAATAGCAATCCAACAAAGAACAAAATAGAAGCGCCAAGTGGCCATTTTATAGTCTTTGCCACCATTGCCAGACCATTTTTTTTTCCACCAATTTTTAGTGAATATGGTCCTAATCATGGTTGCCCCCTTTGATCATCCTTAGTTTCTAGATCAAGGTATGTTTCTTCTTCCACTTTAGGACTACGCATGTTAAGAGTACTTTTAGCAATACTACTAACGCGCGTCAATTCGCTTAAAGCTTCCTGCTCTAAGCGCAAGTGCTGATAATCGTTGTTAAGCTTATCTTGACGTGCAAGTTCCTTGCTCGTTTGGGTCACATTGGCTCTTGTGGCTTGAACCTGCCCAATAATCTGCATTGCCACAACCACAAGCAGAATCGCCACAATATAAAAGTAAAAATACTTTTTTATATCGCGCGCGATGCACTGAAGTAATAAGTCTTTACGTTCCTCGTGGCGAGAACCTTTAACCTCTAACATTGGTAATCTACTCTTTCTGCCACGCGAAGCACCGCACTACGAGAACGCGGATTAACTTCAATTTCTTCAGCTGATGGTTCAATAGCCTTACCTATTGCTTTAAAGGTGCGAGACTTTAAAATTTCCGCTTCAGGGATTGGCAAGCCTCGAGGAGGTTGGACCCCACGTTCTTTACGTCGAATAAAGTTTTTAACTAAGCGGTCTTCTAGGGAATGGAAGCTTATAACAGACAATCTGCCCTTAGGAGCTAATAGACTTTCAGAAGATTCAAGAATAGAAGCCACTTCGTCAAGCTCTCCGTTAATATGGATCCGAATTGCCTGAAAAGTTCTAGTCGCTGGATGCTTATTTTTTTCTTTAACGGGCACCACGCGCTTAATCATTTCGGCTAAAGCCAAAGTGCTAGTATACGGCTCGGTTTCCCGATCATGACAAATTGCAGCCGCAATTTTACGCGCAAAACGTTCTTCCCCATAATCATGAAGTACACGTACAATTTCATCGAATTCCGCATGCGCTAACCATTCAGCCGCACTTTCACCATGTTCAGGATCCATGCGCATATCAAGTGGCCCGTCACGCATAAAGCTAAAGCCTCTTTCAGGATCGTCTAATTGAGGAGAAGAAACTCCAAGATCAAGCAAGAGGCCAGATAACTGCCCTCTTGCTACATAGGGCGCAAGTAAAGAAGGAGCTTCCGCAAAGCAACCACGTAAAATTGTAAAACGTGGATCGGTAATGGTTTGCGCTTCTTCAATAGCGCGAGGATCGCGATCGATGGCATAAAGATGCCCATCCGAAGCTAATTTAGAAAGGATTAAACGAGAATGACCGCCACGGCCAAAGGTACCATCAAGATAAATGCCATGTGGATTAATATTGAGTCCATCCACAGCTTCCTGAAGAAGAACAGTTCTGTGATTAAAAACTTGCATACAGTGACTTTTCCGTTTTTTGCCGCTTTTAAACGTCCATGGTCAAAATAATAAGCAAGTTGCCCCGCCCGCATGGTTATTTAGGCTTTGGTGCCAAGCTGTGTTCTAGGTTTTTACGCCTGTAATTCAACTCTCCGCCTGTAATTTAATTCTCTGCCTGTAATTTAATTCTCTGCCTGTAATTCAACTCGCTCTTGTGAATTCATCCTAGGTGCTCTAGACTTCAGCTTGGCTTATGCGCTAAGCTCTTAGCTAGAAAAAACCTATTATATCCCCCCTAATTTACATCCACCATGATGGTTGGATGGACAGAGACCTTACCAAATATATGCAAAACGGAAAAACTGCAAGGTTATGAAATAATAGTGAGTTGGTCTATAAGCCGGGTTCTGTTCTGCTTTCGCAGTGGTAATCATTCCTCTAGATCGGAAATCGCTCTCCGATTCAAGCGACCAACCCGCCTCTTACACGGGCAGTGTCAATGAGGCCTATTAGGTCTTGCTCCGAGTGGAGTTTACCATGCCACTAACCGTTACCGGCAGCGCGGTGTGCTCTTACCACACCATTTCACCCTTACCAGCCGCATGCGGCTTCGGCGGTTTGCTTTCTGTTGCACTGGTCGTGAATTCACATTCCCTAGGCGTTACCTAGCACTCTGCCCTGCGGAGCCCGGACTTTCCTCCCCCCTATGTGTCTGCCCGAAGGCACAACCATAAGGCAGCGATTACCTGACCAACTCAAGTGCTGATTATATCACAAGAAAAACAGGATTTTAAAATTAACTCATCCTTATATCATTATTTTTAGAATGATAGCGTTTTCTCTTATTTTTCCTCATCTAACTGAGCTTCTGAGCTATCTAAAGTTGCTCGATATACATCATTTTTTCGAAGACCAAAGTATTGCGCTACGATCTGAGCTGCTTTTCGGCCCGGAAGTTCTTTCGTTAAGAGTTTTAAAAGTTGCAAGGCTTCTTGCGGTACTTCGTCTTGGGCCGCAGCATCCTTACGAAATGGCGCTACCAACACCACCATTTCCCCTTTTTCATAATTAGGATCCGCCTTTAAGGTCGCTTCCATTTCTACAGCCGGGCTCCGATAAAAAGTTTCAAAAGTTTTAGTCAACTCACGCGCAATAACCAAATCTCTCGTGCCAAGAATTTCCGCCATAATTTTCACCGTATCGATAATACGACGTGGGGCTTCATAAAAAATTACGGTCCCAGGGTTTTCGGCCACTGAAATTATTTTTTCACGCAAAGCTTTTTCTTTTACCGGTAAAAACCCTTCAAAGGAAAATCTATCCGTTGGCAAACCGGCGGCACTTAAAGCCGTAATTGCCGCGCAAGGCCCCGGCAAAGGAATAACTTTCACTCCACTTTGAGCGCAAGCCGCGGCTAAATGATACCCTGGATCCGAAATTAGCGGAGTGCCGGCGTCAGAAATCAAAGCTACACTTTGCCCAGATTCAATAAGGGACACAATACTTGCTGCTTTTTCAGCTTCATTGTGGTCATGAAAACTAATGAGCTTTGGTGCCGTAACCCCAATAGCTGTTAGAAGTGGCATTGAATGTCTGGTATCTTCCGCACAAATAACATCCGCAGCTTTTAGTACTGCCACGGCTCGCGCCGTAATATCTTGCAAATTACCAATAGGAGTTGGGACTATGTATAAGGCTTTAGCCAACAATTCTTCTGTCATTTCATTTTCCAGTTAAATAATAAACTCGCACGTGCCCTGCCTCAAAGAGTGTATAATGTTATAGATAAACTGTATCGTACTAACAAGGAAGAAGGGATCTATCACCATGCCTAAATTTCGTATGTATTTTAGCTCATATTTGAAAACCGGTGCATTTCTTATTACCGGTTTGATCACAGGCTGTAGCTTAACCTCTGGTCACGACTCATCTTTGCAGCCTGAAGCATTCGGTAGCCTTGGCCAAACCAGTAGTTGGTATGAAGACCAACTTTCCGCCTCAGATCCCGCTTACAACTACGATTGGCAAATTCTACTAGCCCGTTCTTACTGCGCTGAAGGCGATCTTGAACGAGCCCAAGAAGTATTATCTCAACTTCGTTCTCAAGCTATAACTCCATTACAGGGAAATAAAGCTGATATCGTTGAAGCTCAAATTAAATCTAGACAAGGCCGTTATAAAGAAGCCTACGCTTTACTTTCTTCAGTAAACTCCTTGTCACTCTCTAACCGTGACGCTTCATACTACTACTTGCTATTAGCTAAAACTGAAGAAAAGCTCGGTAAAAATGGTGATGCGGGTAAACACTACATCGCCCTTAGTGAACTTCAATCCCAAAACGACAGTCGAGCTGACGCTCAAAGCCGAGCTATTCTCGCCCTTTGCGCCGCTTCCGACAAAGAATTAGCAGCCGCCTTTAAAAAATCTAATTCTAAATATGAAAAGGGGTTTATTGAATACGCTCTTATTAACCACATTAAAAATCCAAAGAGTCGTGAACGCCTTTTAACTAAACTTGCGAAAAAGTACCCAGGCCACCCCGTACTAAACATTTCTTCTACCGCCAACAAGGCAACTAAACAACAACCAGTAGCTCCAGCTGCGCCAGTTGTCAATGAAGCAACCACTAATCAAATTGGTACCATTGGGGTCTTCCTCCCACTTTCTGGCAAGTATGCCGAAGTTGTAGGCAACCCAACCAAACTTGGGATTTTAAATTCTGCTCGTGACAACGGTATCGCGCAAACTATCAAGTTTTACGACACCGCCGCTAATAGCGTAGCCACTTTATATAAGCAAGCAGAAGCTGATGGCGTTTCTCTTATCATTGGCCCAATCATTAAGAGCGATACTGACAACCTCCTCGCCCAAAACCCTAAAATGCCAGTTATTGCCTTAAATGAAGGTAGTATTACCAATACTCCTAATACTTACTTCTTAAGCCTTTCCCCTGAAATCGACGTGCAAAGTGCTGCTAGCAAAATCACTGCTGATGGCTTTAAGACGCCAATGGTCATTGCCCCGGGTAACACCCGTGGCAACCGCATCACAAATAGTTTCAATACTGCTTGGTACCAAATGAACGGACGCAACGTAAACGCTTGCTACTTCTCTGACATCAATTCCTTGGAAAGCACTCTTAAGAGCTGTTTTACCGGTGCACCTGATACTGATGCCGTGTATATCTATGGTACGGCAAACGAAGCCTCAGTCATTAGAGAATATTCTAAGATCATAGCTGGCAACAACCAGGAATACTACATCAGCTCTCGCAGTAACAACGGCGTTTTAAACACTGCTGTGCTTAACAGCATCAATGGCATGCACTTAGGTGATGAACCATGGTTACTCCAAGAAAGCGCCGCTAAGACTGAAGTTTTAACCACCCTCCCTAAAGCTAGTGGGGATACTTTAAGATGCTTCGCCATTGGTTACGACTCGCTTAACGTTGCTTTGAACCTGAATAAACTTACAAGTAGTAGCAACGAAGTAGTCAACGGACTCTCAGGGAATATCTATATCTCTGAAGGCAAGATTATTCGTGAATTATCCTGGGTTACAATCGGCAAATAAAAGCAGACAGGCAGAACAGCAACATGGAAAATGCGCAGCAACATTTTGAAAACAACATGACCGCCATTACGAATCAGCAGCAGGAGGTGTTTGATAATACCGAAACTGCGGCGGCTATGCTGAGTTTAAGTCTGAACGAGCCTTGCAAGATCCTTTGTCTAGCTAGTCCTCTATGCCAACCTCTGTTACAGCTATTTAGCCAACAACTTAACTTGGCTTTAACCATGGAACAAGGTAATTCATCATTGGCCGCTATTAACATCAATACTAGTGCGGCCAAAATTGGCTATCTTTATCCCGCTTTTGGGATCGACCAAGGATTATTCTTGCAGTTTCGTACTATGTGGCATGAAGGCGACAGTATTTTGCTTGTCAGCCAAAATAGTTATGAAACAGAAAACTTTGCAAGCATTATCGATTATGCTCATGAAAACTCAATCCCGCTAGTGGCTATTGGCCATCACAAGGATGAGAAGCTTAAAGAATTACTCGGTGACGAAGACATCTCCGTCCTCCTTACAGCCGATAACGACTTTATCTTCACTGAGCTTACGTTGTGCATATTAAATAGCATTATAAACTCGCTAACCGCTGAACTTTAATTAAACTCACGAAACATTAGCTAATCGTTCTTCGCTTAAAAGTAAATGACTCGCCATAATTGATAATAAAAAAGGAAGTGCTAGACACTTCCTTTTTTTATTCTTCGCTATTTTTAAGTTTAGCTTTCGGGTTCGTACTTTAAAACGCTTGATTCTATTATCTACTACCTAATCAAGCTAATCAAAACTCCATTTATGTAAACATGCAAGCAAAGTAACGCAAATCAGCCCACCCAACCAAAGCCCTAAAAATCTAGTCTGTCTATTCGACCAATTCAAGAGATGGCTTATGGTTGCCATTTGGTTTAGTTTGTGGTTTAGCCGGAGTGGCATCAGCATGAGCTGAATCAATAACTTCTAAGGTCACTCCTGGCTTCTTCGGAGTTTCTTCTTCCTTAGCGCTAGTTACTTCAGGTGACTGTTCCTCATCATACGCACGTTCTGGGTACATGCTAACCCCTAAAGAAATATCTTCTCGTGGATAAATGGCTATTATAGACTGCATTGGCACGTACACCATATGGGGCACCCCGCCAAAACGTGCAGTAAAAGAAATAGCATCATGGTCCATCGCAAAATCACGGACAGCAATAGGACCTATATTAAGGACAATAATTCCGTTTTGTGCATACTGCAAAGGCAAATCAACGTTAGGACAATTAACATTAACAGAAATTTGAGGAGTTAGGTTGTTGTCCACAATCCAGTTATACATGGCCTGCACCATATAAGGACGAAACGGTGTAAGCTTGGCATCTACAGACATACAATACCCCTAATAAATCAATCTAAACGTTCTGTCATAATAGCACAATACACGCATAAAAAACCGCATGATTCCTTTAAATTGCGAAGTTCGTGCCCTTTCAGACCTCAATTCATGTAACAAAAAACCCCATTCCATGGGGAACGGGGTTTGAACCAAAAATACTCTGATTAACGCTTTGAGTACTGTGGACGCTTACGAGCCTTGTGGAGACCAACCTTCTTACGTTCAACACAACGAGCATCGCGGGTTACATAACCAGCCTTGCGGAGTTCTGAACGATATGATTCGTCAAAAGCCATAAGAGCACGGGTAATACCGTGACGAACAGCACCAGCCTGACCAGAAATACCACCACCAACTACAGTGATGTAAAGGTCAAACTTTTCGTTTAACTGAAGAAGTTCAAGCGGCTGACATACAACCATACGTGCAGTCGGACGAGTGAAGTAGTTTTCAAGTGAACGATTGTTGATGGTAATCTTACCAGTACCCTGCTTGATGAAAACACGGGCAGTTGAGCTCTTGCGGCGGCCAGTACCGTAGTATTGTTCTACCATTTATTTTTCCTTAAATGTCTAAAACCTGTGGCTGCTGAGCTGCATGATCATGAGTAGCACCAGCATATACCTTTAACTTACGGAACATTGCACGACCTAAAGGCCCCTTTGGCAACATACCACGAACAGCAGATTGAATTACCATTTCAGGCTTCTTAGCGATTAACTTGTCAAAAGAAATTGACTTGATACCACCTGGGAAACCAGAGTGTGCGTAATAAATCTTATCAGTGGTCTTATTACCAGTTACAACAACTTTTTCAGCGTTAACAACGATGATGTAATCACCAGTATCCATGAATGGAGTGTATTCTGGCTTGTGCTTACCGCGTAAACGTGAAGCAATTTCAGTTGCGATACGACCAAGTGTTTTACCAGTCGCGTCAACTACATACCAGTCACGCTTGATGGTGTCTGGCTTAGCTACAAAAGTTTTCATTTAATGAACCCATCTAAAATAGAATAAATACAGTGGCAAAAATTGCCATTATTTTTCGTTTCCTTACCCCCTTCGAGATAAAGAACTCGAATATGTTAGTGTCTCTGCGACATGTAACGTCTGTGGGCGGGTGCATCATACTATAAAACCACTAAAATTTCATTAATTTTTTAGGATTATTTCGCTAAATCTAATTTCATTTTTTCTATTCTTTCCACCTTCATGCTTAAAGTTCGCAAACGCCAATTGTCTATTTGCCAATTCCTTTAATCGCACTTTTAGTGGCTTTTAAGCTCCTGTGCGAGCCACTTTAATATCGCCCCCATACAAACCAACCGCAAACTTAAGGTCCATGTTTTTCGGTTAAGCTAGAGATATTTTTCATTTGTAGCGTAAAACACACACTTCTAAGAATTTTTGAATGACTTTGAGCGCACTTTTTACCGAAATAATACATTAGGTACAGTCCAATCACTTATAATACAGATAGGATCGCGGACCACTCTTGAAGCCACTCTTTAGTAACAAGTAATGATTTCTTGAACCTACTAATCCGCCCTTTATTCGCTGCTCAGAACCTGCTATTGTGATTATTGTTAAATTAAGCAGGCAAGGATTACGTCTATGTTAAGCTTTCAAATTTATCTCTATCTTGGATTAACCTTTTGCATTGGTGCCTTAATTGGCTATCTTCTATGTTTTTTTACCAATCGTAATAAAGATAAATCACGCATGGAAGATGAACTCACTAGAGCTAAACGCGAACTCTATAATCAAAAAAGAATGTTGGCCGATTTCTTCAATACCTCAAACACTTTGTTTGAACAGCTAGAAAATAGTTACCAAGCGTACAGTAGCCATATGAATGAACATGCTCGTAAAATGTTCCCACTGCTTGACAACATGTATGTCACTTCAAAACACGGTTTTTATGCTACCCCAAATACAATGCAATCCAAGGCAACTGCCCAAGCCACAAACACTTTTACAGAAGAAGTAGAAGCGCAAGAGGTTCCACCTCATGATCTTAATGACCTTTATGCAGCTCAAGGTGCAAGTGAAACAGAAAACACCAACGCGAAAGAAAATAAGCAATAATTAGCATCACAACCTATAAGTTACTTAAACTTAAAAAGTTACCCCAAAAAGCTCTCGCCTTATGGCTAGGGCTTTTTATAGCTACGCAGTCAAATATGTATTTTAACAGCTAGGTAACAGACAACTAAAATTCAAGTAATTAAAATGCATAATGAAACAATCCGAAATAAGTCTAACTAAGCTTAGAGTGGGCCAATGTGATTTCGATAGTTTAAAAGATAACAAAGTACTTAGTAGCACTTTAAAGTGCATTCACATCTACATTCACAATAATACAAACAAGCATATGAAAGAGTGGAATAATGGCAGAATCAAAAAGATTCTTTTATAAAGAAAATTTACAATCTGTTTGCTAATTACCCCCATAACATGACAGCCGAAGAAGTTAAAATTTTCGATAAAGAAAATCCGTATTGGGCAGCATTCTTTAAAGATCGAAAAAATGAATCGTAAGAGTGTGTTTTAAGGCCCAGTAAAACGCAAATATATAAAGTTCTTACCGGTTTTAATAGTGATATGCCGAAGTAATTCGCCCCACAAATACTGAACTTTACGCAGGTCACATGGTCTATATTAGAAGTGTTGGTAATAATTTGGTCCAAGCACTGTATTTATTTTGGAGAATTATTGAATATGAATTGCGCTAAAAAAATGATCTTAGCTGTAGCTATTTTAAACGCCAGTCTAGCCTCAACAGTTGTTATGGCTAGCGACTCAAACACTAGCCTTATAAGCGCAGCTGCTGCCATGCAAAGCAATGAAGACATGCCAAGCTTAGCTCCGCTTTTGGATAAAGTGATTCCAGCTGTAGTAAACATCTCTGTCCAAGGGAAAAAATCCCTAAATAGCGATATGGCCAATAATATCCCTGAGCAGTTTAGATTTTTCTTCCCTGACATGCCTAAAGAACGTGAATTTCAGGCTTTAGGTTCTGGCGTTGTAATCAATGCAGAAAAAGGCTATATCATTACAAATTACCATGTTGTTGACGGAGCTTCTGAAATCAAGATTACGTTCCAAGATGGTCGCGTGATCAAAGCAACCAAAGTTGGCGAAGATGAACAAACCGACTTTGCTTTACTTAAACTTGAAACCATTCCTAAAAATCTTACTGCTTTAAAATTTGCTGATTCTGATAAATTACGCGTGGGTGACTTTGCCATTGCCATTGGTAACCCATTTGGTTTAGGGCAAACAGTAACCTCTGGGATTATCAGCGCCCTTGGGCGTTCTGGCCTCAATATTGAAAATTACGAAAACTTTATTCAAACAGATGCTGCAATCAACTCCGGTAACTCAGGCGGGGCTCTTATTAACCTACGAGGCGAGCTTATCGGCATCAACACAGCCATTTTAGGTAAGTCCGGGGGCAATATCGGCATCGGCTTTGCCATCCCATCAAATATGGCCAATAACATTGCTCAGCAAATCATGAAGCATGGGAGCGTTAAACGTGGCATGCTTGGGATTATGGGGACTGAAGTAACAGACGAATTAGCAAAGAACTTTGAATACGAAAACACCAATGGTGCTTTCGTTAATGAAGTTATGAAAGGTTCAGCAGCTGAAAAAGCTGGTATTCGCTCTGGTGATATCTTAACCTCAATTAACGGCGTCCCTATTAAGAATTTCGGTCAATTGAGAGCTAAAATTGCAACTTATGGGGCTGGTAACAAAGTTAAACTTGGGGTTTTCCGTGATGGCGAAAACATTGAAGTTGAAGTAACACTTGCCTCTAATAACGGGACTGAAGCTGCGGTTGATGCCGTCTCAAGTAGCGTTCTTAAGGGCGCAATGCTTGCAAATGACCCTAAGGGCAATGGCGTCTTAGTAACCGAAGTTGAAAAAGGCTCTCCTGCTGAAGCCCTTAACCTTGCTAAGGGGGACATCATAGCTGAAGTTAATCGTAAGCCTACTAAATCAGTAACCGATCTTGAAAAAATCTTAAATAAAAAGAGTGGTTTTATCGCCCTTAAGATTATTCGTGGCAATGCCATCATCTACGTTACTAGAAACTACTAGTAAAGCGTAAAACTAGTAATGCTTTTTAAGAGCTTTTAAGCCCAAACATTACTCCAGTAAAACCCCAAGGGGCGTAAGTTATGCTTACGCCCCTTGGTTATTTTTGCGGTCTAATGATACCCGTTTGGCCGTCTATCTGTTTCTTTTGACTTTTAAACATCTCTTAATAAGCAGGTTGCTCCGAAACCTCGACCTCAGCCTTCAACGACTGCCCAGCTCTAATAATATCAAAAGAAATCCTAGTCCCTGGCGCGCTGTCAGCAATCAATTCCATAGCCGATTTTAAATTCATGACGCGTTGGCCGTTTATATTTATCACAATATCCCCAGCTTCTAAATGTCCGTAAGAAGGCCCTGCAGCATCAACGGCGGTAATGACGATCCCAGTTAAATCAGAATTAAGCTTACCCGTGCGACGCATAAGGTCACCAACGTCAGTGGCGGTAATCCCTAAAAACCCACGCACCACTTTCCCATTTTTTATGATATCGTTCATCACACGAAGCACGAGTTCTTTAGGAATCGCAAAACTAATCCCATAGGCAGCTTTATCTGAATTAGCTAACGTCGCTGTACTCATCCCCACAAATTCACCCAGCGTATTAACGAGGGCCCCACCTGAATTGCCAGAGTTAATTGGAGCATCCGTTTGAATTAAGTCTTGTAGACCCGCTGTTAAGTCAAGAGTACTAAAATTAGTAATACCACTCCCAGAGCGCCCAACTGCGCTAACAATACCGTGAGTTACGGTCTGACCTAAATTATACGGATTACCAATAGCTAGAACGATATCCCCTAAATGAAGGCGCCGATCTAAATTCACAATTATCGGGGTAAAGGTATCATCTGAGTCGATCTTTAAAACGGCGACGTCTGTTTTTCGGTCGTAGCCAACCACTCGGGCGTAATAAGATCGGCCATTACGAAGCTCAACTGCAATTAAGCCTTTATGCTCAAGTAAAGACATGATGACATGAAAATTCGTTATCACGTACCCATCGCTTCGCACAATGATGCCTGAACCATTATTACTTTGTTCTTCAGCCGGAGCTTCTTCATTAAGCAAGCTTACACGAATCCCGACCACAGACTCTGCGCTACGTTCTATGGCGTTAGCATAACCTTCAGGGGCTCTTGCCACACTAAAGAAGCGCGGTAGCCAATTGGATGACATATTAGGGGTCAATAAAAGGACTAAACTACCAATACCAAGACCTAAAATAATACTTTTAGTGTAATTCCAACCCATAGTGCCCCCGTTAAACTCATATACGAAATTATAACTGAATGTAAGAAGTAAATGATGAATTAGGACTAAGATGATGGTTAAATTTTTGCCAAAACTGTTTTTAAGGGAATATAAAGAACATCTGTAGCATCCATACAACTAAAGGTAACTATCAGCGAACGTAAGCGCGGAACAAGAAATTAAGACGTTTAATCTCAATAGAACCAACACGAACTAAACGCTTACAAGAAGGACGCAAAACAAATAACTTTAGCGTTTGTACAATTTCACTTAAGTACCAATTTATGTACTTTTAGCGTAATAAGATAGCTAGATACAAATGTATGGACGTTCTACGAGAAAAGTATGAAGTAAGAATACAGAGATGTAAAAATAGAGATGAAGAGAGATTGAAAGAGATGAAATAGCTCCTCCCAACATAGAATCAGTAGGAGCTATAAAGGTTATGCTTATTTAGCAGCCTTTGCAGCTTGCTGTTCAGCGATTAAATCTTCTAGATGCTCTTTTTGAGCCTGTAATTCTTCTTCAGACAAAGTTGCGTTATCAGCACCTTCTTTAGAGAATTTTTTAGTAACAGAATCGAAAGAGTTTAAGATCTGATCTTTATGATCCTGAAATAATTTGTAACCTACAGCACCTGCAGCAATACCAGCAACAAGGCCAATTAAAAAGTCGGTTTTATTAGTTAACATTGTATTCTCCATTAGTAGTTAAAACTACATACATACTCACAATGAGTATTATACGTTATTTACGTCTTGATTACGCTTGATTTTTTCAAACGTAAACTTCTTATCAAAAAGAATTCTTGCTGAGTTTATAACCACACCTATAGTTGCTGCATTGTGAATGGTTGCAGCAATAAGTGGGTTAATTTTTCCAAGTGCACCTAACATCATTGCAGCTGAATTAATTGCAATGGTAGCTGCAAAGTTTTGTCTTACAAGCCCCATAGTAGCTTTAGATAACTCAAGAACCTTTGCAAGTTTTAAAGGCTCATCTGAGGTAATTGTAATATCAGCAGACTCCATGGCAATATCTGTAGACTTACCACCTAAGGCAACCCCAATATCAGCATAGGCAAGCGCAGGTGCATCATTGATACCATCACCTACCATAAGTACTTTTGAGTAGCTTTGTTTGCTTGCCACAAACTCTGCTTTCTCATGAGGTAGGACATCTGATTTAAAGCCATCTAAATCAAGCTTTGATGCTACATACTCAGCGGTTACCTTATTATCACCGGTAAGCATTACAATCTCATCAACGCCATCACGTCTAATCCTGTTAATGGTCTTTTTAATATCATCACGAATTGGATCTGTAATGATCAATGCTCCTAGTAGATCATTGTCTCTTGCCACATAAATGACATTACTTTCTTTTGAATAGGATGAGCAATCAATCTCTTGAAGTTTATCAATATGATTTTCCATCATAAAGACTTTACTTCCCACTAAGATATGACCTCCTTTTACACCATCAAAATCATCAACACTTGCACTAATACCACGACCTACCACAGTTTCAATCTTTACTGTATCAGGAATTGACATGTGCTGTAGAGAAGCATAATTTAATACAGCCTCAGCAAGTGGATGTGAAGAGGATTTTTCAGAAGCAGCTGCTAGTAATACAACCTCTTTTGTTGAAACCGAAGGTACAGGTAAGATATCTACTAAGGTTGGATGACCATTAGTGATAGTACCGGTCTTATCTAAAATTACAGTATCAATATCAGCTAAAGTCTCAATAAAGTTACCACCCTTTACTAATACCCCCATTTGAGCAGCTTTACTAATTGAAGCTGAAATGGCAGTTGAAGTTGATAATTTTAAGCCACAACTAAAGTCAATAAAGAACATGTTTAGAACACGAGAGATATCTTTAGTTACGGCATACACAACTGCGGCTGATAAGAATGAAATTGGCACCAAGGCATTAGCCATTCTATCGGCAAAGTTTTGAATTGGGGCTCTTCTGTTTTGAGCATTCTCAACCATGTTAATGATACGAGCTAAGTTAGTCTCATCACCAACTTTAGTAACTTTAATAGTAATTTCACCATTGCAAACCACAGTACCTGCATATACATCTTGACCAACAGTCTTATAGGCAGGTATTGATTCACCGGTTAATGAGGATTGATCAATTGAGGCTTCTCCGCCACAAATCTTTCCATCAACACAAATTTTTTCACCTAAGTAAACGACCACTTCATCGCCTACTTTTACATCATCAATGCTTACTTTACTTATATGGTTAGATGAATCTTTTAACCATACAAACTTTTCTTTCATACCAAGTAAACTTGAAATATGTTGACGAGCTTTTTCAGCTGCACTTATAGTTAACATTTCAGCAAAGTTTGAAAGAACTAATAAAGATAGACTTGACTCAGGCTTTCCTGAAAGTAAGGAGGCTAGCACTGCTGTAGCAGTTAGAGTATCTGCATTTGGATGTTTATCTTTTACTAAACCTACAAAGCCTTCTTTAAAGATGTCTTTGGCTATTAGTAAAACAAAAACACTTTTTGCAATAGATAAATTTGCAAAAGAGGTTGGAGATAAACGTTTTACAGCTTCTAAAACCCCAAAACCACATAAAGAAATTAAAGCTTTGAACTTATAGCTTTTAAGTTCATCACCTACAGCTTTAATTTGTTTTTGATCTTGCTCTTTAGCTTCTTTTTTCTTTTGCTCAATTCTTTGCTTTATAGATATAAGTTTTAATTTAAATAAAGCTGCAACTAAAAGCTTTGGTGATGTGGTGTACACACTTAGAACGCCATCATGAATTAAAGCAGATTTTACCCCTGGAACTTTACGTAACTTGCATTCATAAAGAGTTCTTGTGCGAGCATCATAATCAAGATCTAAGGAGATATTTTGATGAAATAACGCTGACATTATTTGGCCCCTCCTTCTAAGATTTTATACCCCCACCACAATAATTGAGGTCCATTTGGACTTTGTTTTTGAACAAAAATCTTGTAAACCCCCCAAGCAAAGCAAGCTGCACCTACAACAATTGAAAGATCTACTGTGTTGTTTAGAGTACTTTTTACAAAATTATTTGCACTAGTTGTATAAGAATTAAGAGCACTACCAATACGAGTTCTCTTAGCATACTGATTTAAATGAGCTGCACTTTGACCTGAGGAAATAGCACTAGAGGTTGCAATAGCACCATGAGCTAACTTTGCAGAAAATGCGCCTTTATTTTGAACTTTTTTCAGTTTAGATTCATTTACTTTTTGAGTTTGTTCATTGATCTTATTGATGATTTCATCAATAACTGCCTCATCACAATCGTACTTTAAAACCATGGTTCCAGTAACTGAGTTGATTGAAACAGAATTTATCTGATTTAAAGATTCAATTTTCTCCTTTAATGCACCAGCAAAATTACCATCCTTTAAAAGGATACTCTTATAACGACGTCTTCCTTTTATAGAGTGGATGCAAGTAAAGACTGCAAGCTTAGCACTCTGCTCTAATTTTTTATGCATTAAAGTTGTAAAGTAGGACTGTAGTAGAGGCTGAGCTGCAGCAATAAATAAAGAAATAACAGTTAAATTCATTTTATATTTTACCTAAGCTTAGTGTTGTGCCTTCTGTTTTAAGCATTGCTCAATTTCGAGTAGTTCCTTGTTTAGCGCAATTTTAGCTACGTCATATACAAGCAATACAGATCCTGTAACTGTATTTATAGAGCACTCTGTCAATTCAGGAAAATTCAAGAAATATTCTTTTAAAAGAGTAGCATTTTCTTCATTTCCCTTAAGTAAGGAGCTATAACAACGGATCCGACCGGGAAGGTAACTACTAACAGTTACGGTTGATAAAAAATACTTCTTCTCATCAAAAAATTTGGTTAAAAATTCAAACATAGTACTCAAAAATAACAGATTTAAACAATATGTAACCTAAGTGTAACCTTAATTATCAACATATAACCCAGATTAGCTATATCTTATTTAGGTTAACATATTTTAACGCCGATACATATAATTACATATAATTGTAAAATTCGCTATAACGGCATGCTTTTTCGCTCAAAATGACGTGATAATTTTTCCTACTTAATTTTCAGCTTAATTCTCTAACCCAAAACACAAATTTATTTTACCTATATCTGTATTCTATGGAGTGGTCATCGTTTGCGATAAATTGACTACTTTTCTATGTCGTTATTTATGAATTGCGACTAAGGATACTTAATGAAACGAGATTACCGAACTGTAATCGGAATATTGGAAGCTCGCCTTAAAGGCGAATCATACAGCTGGATCCAACGCAAATTTGGTATTGGATCTAGTACCGTAACGAGAATTGCCAAGATCTTTCAAGGGCTTGGCATCTCTTTTGAGGAATTGTGCAGGAAGGAACCTGCTGAGGTTGTAGAACTGTTTTATACGAATCCCACTCGTAGAAAACAGGAAATACCGTTACCTGACTTTGAACCCATGTTTAAACGCATGAGTAAATCAGGCAGTAAAGTCAACAAGTCCCTTTTATGGATTGAATATAAGCAGGCCAATCATAATGGCTACGAATACACTCAATTCGTAAAACATTTTAACGAATATATTCGTAAAAGTATAGGAGATATCAAGCTTTCTATGGTGTTGAACCGCATACCTGGACAGCGTGTATTTATAGATTGGATGTGAGATCGACCAATGAACATAGGTCCTAGTATGGGTGGGTTCATTGATCAAATGCTCCAAAGGTATGATTACGAACCCCAAGCATATCGCTCATGCTCTTTGGTACTAGGAAAATATCGTAACTTTAGCTATAAACTTCTTAATGACGTAGCACAAGAATGTCTAGAGCATGGCAAAATATCGGTCTCTAGATTTGACAAGGTAATCAAGGTAATGGAGTCAAATGCTTATAAGAAGGACGCAAAACAAATAATAATTGATTGTTTAATGATTTAAAAGAAGGAATAAAAGATGGTGCTGATACCCAGAATCGAACTGGGGACCTCACCCTTACCAAGGGTGCGCTCTACCAACTGAGCCATATCAGCAATTATTTGACAGGTCAAAAGGATGGAAAAAAGTGGTGCTGATACCCAGAATCGAACTGGGGACCTCACCCTTACCAAGGGTGCGCTCTACCAACTGAGCCATATCAGCAAATTTAAGCCCGGTAATGACCTACTCTCACATAGCGAATGCTACACTACCATCGGCACGGCTC